>JAUSOZ010000249.1 GCA_030655955.1 Deltaproteobacteria bacterium | reverse complement strand
GGTAGGGGAAAGTGCGCCAAGGTCCCGAGTTCTTAGAAGCAAGGTTCACCGTCGATAATTTTCTGTGGAATGTCGTTGACCATGGCCTGGGCGCGCTTTTCTCCTACCAGACGCGATAACTCAGTAACCGCCTCACTCAGCACGGGAGGACGCCGCTTCGGGTCGTGGGTATCGGTGGCCAGCAGGTGAATATACCCCAACTTAACAAATTGTCGAGAAATCTTTTTTACCCTCCTGCCAAACCAACCGGTCAGACTGTTGCCGGTCATCTGGACCAGGCAGCCTAAGTCAATCAAGCGCTTGAGCTTGTAGGGCATCTCTTGGATGATCATGTGCCGCTCAGGATGGGTAATGATGGGAGTTATGCCCTTGGATTGCAGATAAAAACAGATTTCTTCCGTCGCCGGCGGCAATGCGGTGTCGGGCAGTTCTAAGAGCAAATAGCGGTTGGCGTCATTAATGGTCAACACCTGGCCGTCATCTAAAAACTTCAATGATTCGAAACTAAGGGGAAAATCACAACCCGGGAGGATTTCCAAGGGGATTTTTTCTTCATACAATTTATCTTTCAGTTGCGCCACGTGCTGGAGGATTGTCTCCCGGGTATTTAATTGAGTTATATCGATAGATCTCCCTTTATAAAGGTGCGGGGTGGCTACCATGAGCGTGATGCCATCCTCCACCGCCAACCGTGCCATTTGCAGGGTTTGCTCCCAGTTTTTGGCGCCATCGTCCACTCCAGGCAGGATATGCGCATGGATATCAATCATAGTCAGTACTACCTTCTCTTTAGCCGAAAGCTTACCAATGGCGATCTGGGCAATTCTGCATGGCGACTAGGTCATTGGGGCGTAGCGCCACGACATCCGGCCCCCAAAGGCTGCGGGGCTCCTCCCATGACCTGTCTCAGCGCCTTCATGGAAGCCCCCCGGACAATTTTCTAGCAAAATACTATCAGGTTTTGCTTGAAAATGACATTTCCAGGAAATCTTTCCCTTCCAATGATCGTCCTGGGAGCCTTTGAGGGGAGACAGGGCTCATAGATTGAACGATACACCGATTAAATAAGGTTCAAATATAAACCGGCTTGAGGAGAAAATCAACCAAAGGCGGGGGAGGAGTCTAACCAGGCGGCTGATGACCGTTGCCGGGCTTAAAAGAGAAGGATGCGGCCCATGGCCTAAGCCATTTTTCCCCAGGGGAACTGTTAGGCTGCATAATTTTGGGACTGATTGACGCATCCTTTCAAAGAAACAACTATCGCAACACCTTTTTCATTATCCAGAGTAGACCCCAACTTTACAAACGCCGCTCAGGTTACCAGTTGATATCAAGAATAATCGATAATAACGGGAGAGATAATAAAAAAGAGTTGATTTTTTTGCAAAAAGCTATTTAAATCGGTTAACTTAATTCTGTGAGTCCAATATGCTGAGCTGGTTGGGGATATTAATGTTTAGTAGTTTCGGTAAATCAGTCTGTCAGGGGAATAGTTTTGGCTGGGCAATAGTGGTCGCGGTAGCGCTCCTCTGCTGTTGGACCTCCGGGGCCGGGGCGGCCGGTTTTGCCCTGGTACAGCAGGGAACTGCGGCCATGGGTCAAGGCAACGCCTTCGTGGCTGAGGCCAATGACGCCTCAGCCATCTATTATAACCCGGCCGGACTCAATCAAATCAAACGGGCCCAGGTCTATCAGGGAAGTTTCTTTAACTTTCCTGATCGCGATTTTAGCGGCGGCGGCCAGGACTCGCAAACCAATCATCGAATGTACCGAAGCCTGACGGCCTATATCGCCATTCCCGTGCATGATCGGGTAGCCCTGGGCCTCGGCTTTTTTTCGCCCTTCGGGATGGGGACAGCCTGGCCGCCGACCTGGGCGGGCAGATATATCACTACCTACTCCAGCCTGAAAACCTATTGTCTCAACCCGGTGGTTTCCGTCAAGGTTCTGGACAACCTCTCTCTGGCGGCCGGATTCGATATCCTGTGGTCCCAAGTGCAGCTCAAACGCAAGACGCCGGTGGTTTTAGGCGGCCGGGCCTTCCCCGATGGCGAGATCAAACTGATCGGCGACGGAAGTGGAATGGGCTACAACCTCGGGGTGCACTACGAACCATGGTCCGGGCTGAAGCTGGGGGTTGCCTACCGCAGTAAAATTGAGGTGAATCACAGCGGCAGCCTGAACACCACCCTGCCGGTGCCGCGGCCGGGGCCCAACAGCGACGGCGAGGCCAGTATTGTCTTTCCCCCTTCACTGACCATGGGGATTGCCTACAGCCGGCTCAAACCTTTCACTTTCGAATTTGACACCACCTGGACGGGTTGGTCCACGTATGACCAGCTGAAAGTCAATTTAGACACCCCGGTGCCGGTAAACGAGGTCATGACCAACACCATCACCACCCCTAAAAACTGGAATAATTCCTGGGCCTTCCGCTTCGGGGCCAATTATGAAGTGAATGAAACGATGAAGCTCCGGGCCGGATATATCTATGACCTCACCCCGGTGCCGGATTCCACCTTTGACCCCCAGGTGCCCGACGCTAACCGTCACATCTTTACGGTGGGAAGCGATCTCAAGGTTTTCCAGAGATTTACTCTTGGCTTCGCCTACAATTACATCCTGTCCGAGAGCCGCACCAAAAGCAGCAGCGTTGTGGTCAACGGGGTTCCGGCCCCCTTGCAAGCCAACGGGCGCTATAACAGTGATGTCCACTCTGTGGGGCTGAGCTGGTCGTTTCAATTTTAGCCAGAGATTACAGCCGAGATTGAGGTATGAAGGGTGGGCACTGCCCACCGATTCCGCTGATTATTGGTGCGTAAGACGCACCCTACGAAAGACTTTTCGAAGCAGTTCCTCATAGGCCGTTGGCCCACCCGTAAGACATGAAAACCACAGCCGTCCTGCCCGCCGCTGGTGCGCGGTGCGCACCCTACATCAACTGTCATCCGGCGTTGCGGCAAGGGGCCAGGGATCCAGACCCCGCGCCTCCGGCTCCGGGTGACCCCCCGGGTAAAAGCGTTTAAAATAATCTCCATAAGTTCCGGGGCCCGACATCAGCGGGTGGTCTCCACGTCGTGAGACACGGCCAGCGCCTCCAAGGCGCTTACCAAGACTTCGATCCCCAAACCCGGGCCGGGCAGCTCAAAGGCCATGCCGCCGCCATTAAAGACCACCGGCTGGGACACCACATCCCGGACCAAAAGGTAGGGGGAGAATGAGCCCTCCACATAGGATAAGTACGGCACGGTTAAGGCGAACTGGCGGCCGGCGGCCGCAAGGATACTGGTTTCCCCTACATGACAACCCAACTGGCATATAATCCCGGCCGCCTCGGCCATCCGGCTGATGCGGGTGGCGGTCCCCAGGCCGCCGCATTTGGAGATGCGGATGTTGAAGATCCGGCAGGCCTTCAGGTCGATCAAGCTCTTGGCATCATCTTCATTGCACAAGGACTCATCGGCGATCACCGGGATCTGAACCGCCTCGCTCACCTGTTTCAACCCGGCAAAGTCGGCCTTGGCCACCGGCTGCTCCACGGCGCTGATGCCATAAGGTTGCATTTCCTTAAGGCGCTCAATCGCCTCGGCGGGCGTCCAGGCCGAGTTGGCATCCACCCGGATATCGACGTCGTCGCCCAATTCCTCCCGGACCAGCCGCAAGGTCGAAAGGTCGTCGTCCGTCCCCACCTTGAGTTTGACAAAACGCATTTGGTTCATTTTGACCAGCCGGAGTAAGTGCCGCATCGCCTCCGGAGACATCAGGGGGATGACGGCGCTATACTCCAGGCTGGTTCTCAGTTTAGGTCCGATCAGCCCGGTTACCGGTATATCCCAGGTGCGGGCGGCGGCATCCAGCAGGGCCGTTTCCAAGGCACAGAAGGCTGCTGGGTGGCGCTGGGCTTGGGCGTGCTCATAGAGGCGCCTGAGGTCTTGGAGCAGCGCCTGGGTGGAAGGAAACTCCCGGGCTAATATTGCCGGGGCCAGGACCTGCCGGAGGAACAAAAGGCTGTCGCTGAGCACCTCCCCGGTGACGAAGGCCCGGGGGACCCCCTCGCCGAATCCCGTCATCCCCTCATCAGTGGTCACCCTGACGACGAGGTTGTCAGAACCCTGGTGAGTCGCCAGGTTATGCTTGATCGGGGATAGAAAGCCCAATCTCAGGTGCCAGATATCCAGTTTCTTGACGATCATATTCGACCTCAAAGTTAGATTTAATTAGCTTACCAAACTTCTTCCACTGGTACCATTGCTCCGGGAAATCCTCCACCGTTCTCTCCAGCACGCTCAGGCATTGCTCGTGAATGGGAGGGTGCGCCGGGGAGGCCCCATTGCCAACCGGGGTCAGATTGCAGGTGTACCGCTTCTTACCCTGGCGCTGCATCAGTGCCGTGATGACCTGGGCCCCAGAGCGTTTCCGCAAAAGTTCCAGAGTCCGGTCCGAAGGCAGCCGGCAGTTGAGAAAGTAACTGTCCCGGTGGGGATCAGGGCGCCATTCGTCAAATTCGTCACACTCGGTGATGAGAATCCGCCCGGCCTTGAGAGCCTGCATGGCCGACAGGATAATATTGCCTTCGTCGGCGTCGATCAGGTGCAGGCCGACCTCTTCGGCCCGTTGGCCCATGGATTCCCGCAGACGGGTGGTTTGGAAGCGGCAGATCATGGAAGTGGGATAGCCATTCAACGCCAGGGCGCCGGGCAAAAACTCCACTGCCCCGAAGTGACCGGTGACCAGGATGACCCCCTTGCCATTCTGCAGGGCTGCCTGGAGATTCTCCGCCCCGGCAAAACTGACCCGGGATCTCAAAAACTTCAGCAGCCTGGGGAAGTTGGAATAACCGACGAACAACTTCTCGTGGTAATGGTCGAAGATCCCTTTGAAGGCGGCTTTGACTTTTTGGTTCAGGATGGGGGCCGGGATCTTGCGGCCAAAAACATGTTTTATGGTCTTCCGAATCAGGGTTTTTTCGGCCCAGCACAGGAGATAGTAGAGCCTACCCAGGGCCATAACATAGCATCGGGAGACCGAGAAGGGTAAATAGCGGAACAGGAAACTGTTCAGTTTCATTTGCATAAATTTGCTCAGGCTTAGGGATATCTTGGGAAGCCGGAATCGTGTGAGAAACATAACCGTTCTCCTTTTAAGAAAATTAAGTAAATCTTTTAAAATATTAACATTAGGAAGTAATTCATATGAGGGTTTCCCTAATAAGCGTTAGGGCAATACCCATTTTTACCTTCTGCATTCCCCAAGTCATGGGGGGAAAAGGCCGGTATGCCTGGCAGCCTGAGGAATACTAATTAAATTAATTAATTAAATCAGCATGTTATCCTGGTAGTAACGATAAATCATAGATTTGGTCTCCAGAGCTTTAATGAAATAGGCAAATCTTTTAAAATATTAGCCTTTTCAAATCAGGACCATCGGACAATCCCTATTTTTCTTTTCTAAAAGCCTAATTATGGGGTTGGTTTTTCCTCGGACGCACCACCCCCCGCCGGGATCAAGAACCGCCAATGGACGATAACGAAGATGGGTTCGCGCCACAATGAGGAAACCTCTTGATTTAACGCATAAAAACCCTAATTTGACTCAGGATTTTGGCTTAAACCACCGGGAATAAAAGTCACTGTCTCAGGGTTGAAAGGGGATTTTGGTGATTCTGGCGGGGAAAGTAGAGCCCTGGCAGGTCTAAGAAAGAGGATTAGGCAACTGCTTTTTTGCTGCAGAAAGCGGCGGAGTTATTGATGATGACTGCGGGGTTCTTAATCGTAACCCGGTAATACGGGTAGCTGCAGTGCTTTTTCTTGACATTTATCCATAGTTCTTTATTATGCGTTTGAGGGGAATCAGGTGTACAGGATCCGTTGAGCCGCAATTTCGGTTGATAGAGCGGGTGATTCTTGGTTTCACCGGCCACCTGGCCCCGGGCTGCTGAGGCATGCAGCCAGAAGGACCGAAGGCCTCCCGGGCAGGTTTTTCATCCGGCACCAGCCTGGACCCCCATGGTCAACGAGGGGTAAGACCATGGGGGTTGGCCGGCCGCAGGCAGGCTCAAGCAAGCCGCAGGGGGAACGAGGACAGATACTCCGATGGAGAAGCATCATAGTTGCCTTAATACCCGGGCCATAATCGAATTTTTTCAAGAGACTATGCCTGGGGAAGTTCACCGTCTCTTTACGGGTCTGGGCCCGGAAATTGAAAGCCTGGCCAACCCCCAAGAATTTTTGATGGAGACGCATAACTGGGTGTCCAGTGATGTGGTCACCAAGATGTTTGAGAATGCCAAAGCGATAACCCAGGATGATGCAATCGCGTTTAAGATTGCGTTTGAATCCGCGGCCAGGAAAAAGTTGGGCTATGTGCAGCGAATTATTATGTTCGCTTACAAAAACCCGCGCCGGACTCTGAAAAAAGTTCAAGCTATTAATGATAAATTTAATAAGAATAAGAAAATTGAACTGGTAAAAACCACCAGAGATAGTGCGGTCATCCGGTTGCACTGGTTCAAAGAAATTCCCAGTACTATTGATTATTGTTTGTTTAATAAGGGGATATACTCCGGTATTCCGACCATCTGGAATCTTCCGCCCGCCACCATTGAAGAAACTAAATGCTATTTCAAGGGTGATGAGTATTGCGAGTACCATTTTACCTGGCAGAGAAATTTTTCTTTAAGAGAAGGCTTGTTGAGGCTGCTGGTGCCCTGGCGGGCGCTCAATTACACCATTGATGAACTGGAGCGGGATAAAGAACTGCTGAAAAAGAAATTTGACGAAATTCACCGGTTAAATATCCAATTAAAAGAAAAGATCGATCAACTCATCTGCATGCAGGAAACCAGTACTGCGGCGCTCTCGGTTCTTAACCTGGAGAAACTGCTGCAGGTAACGTTGCGGTTGCTCATCAACTCGGCCAAATTGGATCGGGCCGGGATTTTGCTTATGGACGAAAAGAGGGAGGTACTGGAACTTACCTATGCCGAGGGTATCAGCCCCGAACTGTTCGAACAGGTAAGGAATTATCAGATTCCCATCAGCAAAGTGGATAACGTCATTGCCCGGGTCGCCATGACCGGCATCCCGGTAGTGATTCAAGATGTGGCGCGCAGCAAACTCAACATGAACAACCCCTTGATCCAATTTTTCAAGCCCAAGGCCTTCATTCTGGTGCCCCTGACGGTAAGGGGCAAGGTGATCGGCGTGCTCCTGGCCGATCGCGTCCACGAGGATGCGATAATCAGCGATGGCGACCGGGAGTTTATTGTGAGTTTTGCCAACCAGATTGCCATCGCCCTGGAAAATGCCGTGCTCTACCGCAAGTTGGAAGTTTCAGAGCGGAAATACCGCGAGTTGGTGGAAAATGCCCACGAAGGTATCTGGATTATCGATGAAACCGGCGGCATCAAATTCGCCAACCGCCGGATGCGAGAGATTACCGGCCACGACACGCTGGAAAACCGAAAAATTTACGACCTGCTGGATCAGGACAACCAGGCGCGGTTGCGGGAGGTCATGGCTCAGAACCGCATGAACCGGGTGGCGCAGCAGGAACTGGATATCACCTGCAAGAACCAGGAACTGGCTTCGGTCATTATGAGTTCGGTGCCTTTATTTGAAGATGGCCATTTTGTTGGGGCTTTTGCTATGTTCAGTGATATCACGGCCTTGCGGGAAACGGAAAAGCGATTCCGCAAGATCTTTGAAGAAGCGGCCATCGGCATGTCGATGGGGGATTTGGACGGCCGCCTCTTAGATGTCAACCTGGCCTGGCTGAAAATGCTGGGATACCATAAGGAAGAGGTGGTCCAGAAAGATTTCAAGGACTTTCTGCATCCGGAAGATGCCGCCCCCAGCGCTAAGCTGTTCAAAGAATTGCGCCAGGGCATACGAGATTCCTACTCCCGGGAGAATCGTTACCTGCATAAGGATAACCGGGTGGTCTGGGGACAGGTGACCGTATCTCTGCTCCGGGGGGTCGGTGGCGCCCCCCAGTTTGCCATCGGCATGGTGGCGGATATATCTGACCGGAAAAAGGCGGAGGACGATATCCGCACCTATCAGGAGCAGCTCCAATCGTTGGCCTCGGAGTTGTCTCTGACCGAAGAGCGCGAACGGCGGCGACTGGGCACGGACCTGCATGACCATATCGGCCAGGCCCTGGCCATCTCTAAGATCAAGCTCGGGGTGCTGCAAAAGTCCGTCACCGCCGAGAAACAGGCCAAATCCTTGAGCGAGGTACGGGAACTGATTGATCAGATGATCCAGGACACCAGATCCCTGACCTTCGAATTGAGCCTCCCGGTACTTTACGAGCTTGGCTTTGAGGCGGCAGTCGAATGGTTCGCCCGGCACCTCCGGTCCCAGCACGGCCTCAAGGTGGAAGTACAAAAAGATATGCTTCCCATCCCCATGGATGACGAAATCAAAGTCCTGCTCTTCCGTTCGGTGCGGGAGTTGATGCTTAATATCGTCAAACATGCGCAAGCCCGCAATGCCCGGGTCACCATACGCAGAGAAAACGACGACGTAAGCATCGCGGTAGAAGACGACGGGGTGGGGATTAAAGACCTCAGTCAGGACTCGAGGCTAAAAAGTAACGGCGGCTTTGGGCTCTTCAGTATTAGAGAGCGTTTGCGTTATCTGGGCGGCCAGGTGCAGATGGAACCGGGCACTGGCCGGGGAACCCGGATCACGCTCACAGTACCCCTCCAGCATGCCAAGAGGGCTTATGCGGGGACAGTGAAATGATCAAGATCGTATTGGCGGACGACCACCAGATAGTGCGTCACGGGCTCCGCACGCTGCTGAGTGCGGAACCTGACATTGAGGTTGTGGGTGAAGCGGACAATGGCCGGGAAGTGGTCCGGTTGGTCCAGGAACTTGCCCCCCAGGTGGTGATCATGGACATTTCCATGCCCGACCTCAATGGCATCGAGGCCACGCGCCAGATACTGAGCGAATCTACCGGGGTCAAAGTTATTGCCCTGTCGATGCATTCCGACGGTCTCTTTGTCTTGAATATGTTCAAGGCCGGGGCTTCGGGGTACCTGCTGAAAGATTGCGCCCTGGAGGAATTGGTCAAAGCGGTGCGCACGGTGATGAACCGCCAGGTCTATCTCAGCCCCGGCATTTCCGATATCGTGATCAAAGACTTCGTCATCGGGTGGTCCTCGGCGGAGTCCTCTTCGTCGGCCTACTCGATCCTGACGGCCAGGGAACGACAAGTGCTGCAGTTGATGGCTGAAGGCAAAAGCACCAACCAGATCGCCGAGAGCCTGTTCGTCAGCGTCAAGACGGTGGAAGCCCACCGCAAACAACTGATGACCAAACTAGATATTCACAGCGTGGCCGAACTCACCAAATATGCCATACGCCAGGGACTGACATCCCTGGAAGTTTGAGCCCGTCTTAAGCTACCATGGTTGCTTGGGGCCACCTCCAACCATGGAATTCGTTGTAGGGGCGGTTCGCGAACCGCCCCTACGGCCGGCGCCTCATCCACTCGGTATGCAAGATTCAGGCTTTGCACCTCGCAAAATCAGGGAATCCCCGGCTGCAATTCACCCTGCATTGGGTGTAAAAGTATAATCAGAAAATACGCTGTATCCTGACTGGGGCGGATCGAGACACTGGTGCCTCTTCGGCTGCGGCCGGGGAGCAACCTGCCAGTGATTGAGGATTGGGGGTATTGCCATGGGCCAAAGAAGAAATTCGTTTAACCGCATGAACCAACCGATTAGAATCATCCTGGCGGACGACCACCAGATTGTGCGGCAGGGGCTGCGCATCCTGCTGGAAGCCGAAACTGACATGGAGATCATCGCCGAAGCCGATAACGGGCGCAAGGTCTTGAAACTAGCCCAGGAATTACTTCCCGATATTATCATCATGGACCTGTCTATGCCGGAGCTGAACGGCATCGAGGCGACCCGCCAGATATTATCCGGGGCTCCGGATGTCAAGGTGATCGCCCTGTCGATGCATTCCGACAGCCTCTTTGTGCTCAACATGATCAAAGCCGGCGCCTTGGGTTATCTCCTGAAGGACTGCGCCCTGGAAGAGCTGGTTAAAGCCATCCGCGCCGTTGTGGACCATAAAACCTACCTGAGTCCGGGGGTTTCGGACATCGTGATCCGGGATTTCGTGACTGGCTGGCAAACCACAACTTCCTCGGCGTTTTCCGTCCTGTCGCCGCGCGAACGGGAAGTGCTGCAGCTCATGGCCGAAGGCAGAACTACCAACCAAATCGCCGACGGTCTCTGTGTCAGCGTCAAGACCGTGGAAGCTCACCGCAAACAGGTCATGACCAAATTGGGGATTCACAGTGTCGCCGAACTCACCAAATACGCTATCCGCCAGGGATTGACCTCGCTGGAAGTTTAAGCCTGCCTGAGGATCGCCGACCAATACCACCCGTCTGCTTGTAACTGCAAAAATAAGGTTTTCCGGCAACTATAATTAGGGATTCCCTAAGTGCTTTTGAGGGGAATCCCTATATTTTATGAACAACGTCTTGTGCCGGCTGATCTCTTTGGCCTCACGGTCAAACCATTGTCTGCGCCAGCCTATCTCATTGCGACCTGCCCACCCGATCTGCCTGGGAGACTGGATGACCATTAAGATTGTTTTGGCGGATAACCACCGGGTAGTGCGCCAGGGTCTGGCCCAACTCCTCGTCGGCGAACCTGATATGCGAGTGGTGGGTGAGGCGGGAGATTACGCCACCACCATAAAGCTCATCCAAGAATTTTCCCCCCAGATAGTGATCATGGATATTTCCATGCCCGACTTGAACGGCGTGGAAGCGACTCGTCGGATATTGTCTCAATATCCCCGGCTCAAAGTTATCGGCCTATCCATGCACTCTGACAGTCTCTTTGTCTTAAATATGCTCAACGCCGGGGCCTCGGGCTATCTGCTGAAAGATTGCGCCCTGGAGGAACTGGTGAAGGCCATCCGCACCGTGGTAAACCAGAAAATCTATCTCAGCTCTGCCTTATCCAACCTGCTGGTCACAGATCTGGCCAATAAACTCTCGTTTGATGAGTCGCGTGATTGACGGCGTGAGAGCCCGGACCCGGGCCATGACTTGATGGAAGCGTTCAGCTATCAGCGGTCAGCTTTATGAAGCATAACCATTGATTGTATGATTCCATGCTGGGCTCAAAGAGGTAATTTCCCTTTGTAGGGTGCGTCTTATACCAAGTTGCCGTCATAAAGGTAATTCTGGCTTTATGATCGCAACCACCGTAGGGGCGGTTCGCGAACCGCCCCTACACTGCGGATTATTACTTGTT
>JAUSOZ010000242.1 GCA_030655955.1 Deltaproteobacteria bacterium | reverse complement strand
AACCCCAGGGTGGCCATGGCCAGGTAGTGGCCCGAGAGCCTCAAGGTGGGGACCCCGAGGACCAAGGCCGCCAGGGCCACGGCGCCGGCGGTGAGAATCATGGCCGGCCAGGCGGGAAAGCCGTAGGTGGCAGTCAGGATGGCCGAGCCGTAGGCGCCCAGGCCGAAAAAAGCGGCATGACCCAGGGATATCTGGCCGGCGAAGCCGATGAAGAGGTTGAGCCCCAAAACCACGATGACGTAGAGGCCGATGAGGTTGAGGATGCCCAGGTTGTAGGGGTTGTCCATGACCAGGGGGGTGAGCGCCAGACCCAGAGCCAGGCCGAACACCATGAGCCCCGTATGGTGGCGGATGACAAAAAATTTGGCTTTCTCCCACCCTATCATGGCCAGGTTTTACCTACTTAGCGGTTGGCGCGCAAAAAGCGGGCGATGCTGCGGTCGTAAGTCCGCTCCACCTCGGGGGTGAAGTAGCAGGCCGGCAACTCGCCGGAGGCCCGGTGGTAGCTGATGCATTCGCAACAGATGCCCTTGCGCGGGCACGGTTCATAGGTGCAGTTGCATTTCTCCAGGTTTTTCTGTTGGTTGGAGCATTCTTTCATTTGCAAGTCTCCTCCTATCGATCTTATCTCATGAGCCTCTTGCAAAAGGCTCTTTCCACTGAGATTCCGTCAATCTATCCCAGGGAATCTGGTGGCACAGGCTTTCCAGCCTGTGCCGATGCAGGATGATATCTATGGGATATAACTATGATATTCTTGATAAAGATCATCTTGTAACCCTGGTGGTCATCAATGCTGGCCCAGCCTTCAACACGCATTTGCACAGGCCGGAAAGCCTGTGCCACCAGCCTAAGATGAATTTTGCAGGTACCTCCATAGGCAAGTGAGTAATAGTGCTGCCCATCATGCCGCCGCGGCCAGGCCCGCCTGAAAGGCCCTGAGGCTCGCCTCCCGGAAGCGCTCCGGGGTCTTGGCCGCAATCATTTCCACCAGCAGGTCCGGCCCGGCGAACACCCCGCCCTGGCCGGCGGCATAGCCCAGGAGGATAAGGTTGGCCGCCACGGCAGGCAGGCCGTGGGCCGCGGCCAGGGACCGGGCGTCCACGCTCCTATAATCTCCGGGGAGGGCGGCGTTGACGAACACGGCGGCGCCGTCTCGCAGATAAAACCGGTGTACCGCCAGGTTCTTGGGGTGCAGGAACAGCCCGCGGTCCGCCTCCCCGGCGGGGATCAGGGGGCCCCGGAAAGGTCCCACCTTGATCATGGAGATGACCGTGCCGCCCCGCTGGGCCATGCCGTGGGTTTCGGAGGTAATGACCGGAAGCCCCAGTGCAGCGGCGGCCTCGGCCAGGAGCCGGGTCAGGGTGAGGGCCCCCTGCCCTCCCAGGCCGCTGACGATGATCTGCTGTTTCATGGGCGTCCCTCTGTGTTGGCGGTAATGGCCCCCTCGGGGCAGACGTGGACGCACACGCCGCAGCCGACGCAGCGGCCTTCGTCGATGACCACCCGGCCGTCGGTTTCGTCCAGGGACAGGGCGGGGCACTCAAAGTCTTCCAGGCATTGGAGGCAGCCGGTGCAATCTTCCGTGATCCCCATATCATAGGCCGGCTGGGCTTTGCAGGCTTCTTTGTCCAGCAGGCAAGGATGTTTGGCGATCACCACCGCCACCCCGCCTTCGGGGCTGCGGCAATAGGCGTCGGCGGATTTCAGCAGGTCAATGAACGCGGGCAGGTCGTAGGGGTCGGCCTCCCGCAGGAAACCGGCGCCGCAGGCCCGCACCAGGTCCGGGATAAACACCGGGTGGCCGTGCTCCCCGGTGGCGGTGAAGCCCACCTGGGGCGTGGGTTGGTGCCCGGTCATGGCCGTGGTGGCGTTGTCCAGGATCACCAGGATGAAGCGGGCCCTATGAAACACCGCGTTGACCAGGGCCGGGACCCCGGCGTGGAAAAAGGTGGAGTCCCCGATGGTGGCTACGATGGTGGGGAATTCTCCTCCTCCGGCGGCATAGGCCCGGTAGAAGCCCGCGGCCTGGCTGATGCCGGCGCCCATGCAGTGACAGGTATCCACCGCCCCCAGGTTCAGGCCCAGGGTGTAGCAGCCGATGTCGCTGGGGAAAATCCCCGCCGGGAAGGCCGTCTTAATTCCGTAGAACGCCGCCCGGTGGGCGCAGCCGGCGCAGAGCGTGGGGCGGTCGCCGCCGCCGGGCGGGGCCGGGACGACCCGGGCCGGCAATTCCAGAAAGGTCTCCAGCACCGGGCGGATGACGTCGGGGGTCAGTTCCCCGGCCCGGGGCACCAGCCCGGAGGTGCGGCCCTGGACCCGGGCGTCGGCCAGCTGCAATTCGATGACCGGATAGGTCTCTTCGATGACCAGAATTTTGTCATACCGGGTCTGGACCGTGTGGATGAAATCCCGGTTCAGGGGGTAAGGCATGGTCACCTGATAAAAATCGACCCGGCCCAGAAGCCCCAGTTCCTCCAGCCAATCGCCGGTGTGGGCGTAGGCCACCCCGGAGGCGATGATGCAGGCCCCTGGGTAGGAGCCGTCCCCGGCGGTGAGTTGCGGGGCGAACTCCGGCACCCCGGCGATTTTGTCGAGCTTGTCGTTGAGGCCCCGGTGCAGCTCCAGGACAAACACCGGGGTGGCGCACCAGCGGCGGGGGTCTTTGTCGAACTTCGCCGGCCGGTCCAGCCGCACGGGCGTCCCGCAGGGGACGTTCTGCCGGGCGTGGCACACCCGGGTGGTGGGCCGCACCATGACCGGGAGCTCAAAGCGCTCCGAGAGTTCCAGGGCCTGGGCCACCATGTCCTTGGCCTCCCGGGGGCTGGAGGGGTCCAGCACCGGGACCTTGGCAAACATGGCGAAGAAGCGGCTGTCCTGCTCGGTTTGGGAGCTGTGAGGGCCGGGGTCGTCGGCGACGACCACCACCAGGCCGCCTTTGACCCCCAGGTAGGCGGCCCGCATAAACGGGTCCGAGGCGACGTTGAGCCCCACCTGCTTCATGGACACCGCCGAGCGCCGGCCGCACATGGAGTTGGCCAGGGCCACCTCAAAGGCGACCTTTTCGTTCACCGACCACTCGGCGTAGAGCTCGGCCCCGGTTTCTTTGGCGTAGGTGACCGCGGAGGCCAAAATCTCCGAGGCCGGGGTGCCGGGATACGACGCCGCCAGGGTAACCCCGGCCTCCACGATCCCGCGGCCCAGGGCTTCGTTGCCCATGAGGATGCGTTGATTGTCGATATTTATCGAAGTTTTCGTCTGCATGATTTTTGTTTGTCGGGTAGGATAAAACTCCTCAGAAAAATTCCCCCCTTTCCTAAAGGGGGGGGGTCAGGGGGGATTAGGGAGACGCTCAAAAATCCTCTCCAATACCCCCTCCGTATTCTCAAAGACTTCCCTGGCAGAAAATCTCAGGATTGTGAGTCCCAGCCCTCACTCACCAATTCCAGGTGCCGTCTTCGTTCCAGCGGCTGGGCAAGGGCCGCAGCATTCCCAGGCGGGCCATGAAGTTGCCGCTCAGGGAGCGGTTATCCTGGGTGAAGCCTGAGGCATCCTGGCATTTTTTATCCGGTGCATAGTTCAATTTTCGCGCCTCGGCTGCGGTGGCCGGACGATATTCCCGCTTTTCCTGTTTGGCGCAGGCAGGCGAAAAATACGTCCGGGTTTGGTCATCAAGCAGCACCACAGCATTATCGGGCATGGCTCGGGTAGGGACGATAAAAAAACCGGCCAACAGGGTGCAGAGTAACATGATCACCGCGAATCTTATGGTGGGTAACATTGGTCTGGCCTTTAATCCATTGAATGATTGCGCCTGGTGCGCAGTGCGCACCCTACAATACTGAATCTGTGCATCTGGTGCGCAGGGCGCACCCTACAAAAAACCTACCCGGTCCCGCCCAGGAGGCCCTTGGGGCGGATGAACAGGACCAGCAGCAGGACGATGAAGGCGATGACGTCCTTGTAGGCGCTGGAAAGATAGGCCGCTCCCAGGCTCTCCAAGAGGCCCAGGGTGAGGCCGCCCAAGATGGCCCCGGGGAAGGAACCGAAGCCGCCCAGAATGGCGGCGGCAAAGCCCTTGAGGCCCAGGAGCACCCCCACGTCGTAGCTCAGAGTGGTGATGGGGGTCACCAGGCACCCGGCCAGCCCTCCCAGGGCGCCGGCCAGGGCGAAGCTGGCGGCCTTAACCCGCCAGACCTTGAGGCCCACCACCGCCGCGGCCTCGGGGTTGGCGGCCACGCCCCGCATGGCCAGGCCCATGGAGGTCTTGCGGAAAAACAGCACCAGGCCGATGATGGCCAGGGTGGTGAGGGCCAAGATCCACAGGGTCTGGGGCAGGATGGCGGCCCCGGCCAGATGCACCGGCGCCTCCCCGGACAGTGACGGCACCGCCATGCGGGTCTTGCCCCAGATGATTTTCATGGCCCCCCGGAGGATGATGGAAAGCCCGATGGTCAGAAAGATCAGCACCAGGTGGCTTTGGGACCGGGACGGCCGGACGCCCACCACCTCCACCAGGATGGCCACCAGGGTCACCCCCGCCACCGCCAGGAGCAGGGCCGGGGCCATGGGAAGGCCGGCGGTTACCAGGGCGCTGTAGAGGATCATGCCCCCCAGGGAGACGAAATCCACCTGGGTGAAGTTGACGATCCCCATGGTGTTGTGCACCACCCCGAAGCCCAGGGCCACCAGGGCATAGATGGCCCCCCCGGTCAGACCGGCAAAGATGAACTGCATCAGGTCTTGTAAACTGCCCATGTCTCGTTCCTGGGGTCCGGGTATAGCCCTAAACATGCGGCCCCAAACCGGTGGCTCAAGATTATAACGTTATATGAAGGGCGGGTAACCTGGCAAGGAAAAAGGGGCTGCCGGCAGCCTCAGGCAAACCGCGCCGTGGGGCAGCGCAGCAAAGAATTTGGGGGACCCCCGCTTTTTTGGAAAAAGCGAGGTTCCCCCAAACCCCCTCCTGGAAAAATGGACCGGTAGGGTGCGCCCGGCGCACCGGTTTTATAGCCGCCGCAAACAAACCACCGGTTCTTGCGCCAATAACCGCCTTAACAACGGAAAATCCGGCAAATTTAGCGCCTGCGCCAGGGCCACAGACGGACTCCCAGCAATCTCACCCCACCCCATCAAGGGGGAGGGAGAAAAAACCTTCACCCTTCGGTACCATAATCCTGCGACGATACACCAGAATGGCGCCGGCTGGTATGGTTCGCAGGCTAACGCCTGATTAGATTTAGACATTGTCCGGTTTCTCTGCTAAATTGGAACAAAAGTCATTTTCTGTGCATGCAGGCGATTAATGGCGATGGTCCGATCGGCTTGGCTTAAATATTTCGGCGCCAGCCTCCTGGAGTTTTTCCTGCCCCGGATGTGCCTGTTCTGCGGCGTCCCGGTGGGGGAGACGGCAGCGATTGCGGTCTGCCCGGAGTGCGAGGCCCAGATTAAGTGGGTAGCCAGCCCCCTGTGCACCTGCTGCGGGCGGGTGTTTGAGTCCCGGGACGGCCCCGACCGCGTCTGCGGCGACTGCCAGAAGGAGGCGCCCCCCTTCACCCGGGCCCGGGCCGCGGTTATTTACGAGGGTCCTTTAGTCGATGACCTCAAGCAAAGGCCGGTATTGACAGCCATCACCCGCTTCAAGTTCTCCCGCCAGTTGGCCTTTCTTCCAGTGATGCAGCATTGGCTAAAGCAGCCGCTCTGTCTGGAGTTGGTGGCGGCCGCCGATTTTTTGGCGCCCGTGCCCCTGCACCCGAAACGGATTAAAAATCGGGGCTTCAACCAATCGCTGCTTCTGGCCCAGGCCTTCCCCGGGACGCCGGTGGCCCGGGAGGCGTTGATCCGCACGCGCCACACCCCGCCCCAGGTGGGACTCAACCCCAAGGAGCGTCAGGACAACGTCAAAGGGGCTTTTTCCGTAACCGACCCGGCCCGGGTAAAGGGCAAGTGCGTGCTGCTCATCGATGACCTCTATACCACCGGCTCCACGGTGAAAGAGTGCGCCCGGGTCTTGCGTAAGGCCGGGGCCCGCCGGGTGGAGGTCCTCACCGTGGCGCGGGTGAATCACTAAAATGCAGGGTGAAAAGGAAAATCATGACCGCGGGCAGCACCGACCATAAAATGGTGGATTGGGAGGCCGCGGCCCGGTGGGTTCAGGACCTCCAGGGGCAGGGGAAGCTGGCGGTGTTCACCAACGGCTGCTTCGACCTGTTGCATGTGGGACACGTGCGCTACCTGGAGGCGGCCCGCTCCCTGGGGGATGGCCTCATCGTGGGGGTCAACACCGACGCCTCGGTGGCGCGCCTGGGGAAAGGCCCCGGCCGTCCGTTAAACCCGGAAGGCGACCGGGCCCGGGTCCTGGCGGCCCTGGCCTGCGTCGACCGGGTGGTGCTGTTTGGCGAAGACACGCCCCTGGAGTTGATCACGCGGCTGGCCCCCGACATCCTGGTCAAAGGCGGCGACTACCAACTTGACGAGATCGTGGGCCGGGAAGCGGTCCTGGCCCGGGGCGGCCGGGTGGTAGCCCTACCCTTCGTGCCGGGCTATTCCACCACCGGGCTCATCGAGCGCCTCCGTTCCGGAACTTGACGGGCGAGAGGCAGCCGGTCGCCGCTTCCGCCTGATAAAGCCGGAGGGCTTGGGTGCAGAAGATGGAACCGAACAAGCGAAAGTTCCCGGCTTGGACAAGGAGCCTGTTGTTCGGGCTGGTGGTGGCGGCAATATGCTGTCCGACCCTGAGTTGGGGGCAGGCTGATAAACGGATTCCCCTGGAACTGAAGGTCAAATTAGCGGACGGCAAAATCAAAATCGGCCAGACTTTTGTCGAGTCTCTAAAAAACCGGATTAACCGCTCCCATACCTTCAGGCTCAGCAATTCGGATATCCCCCGCCTGGTGCTCCGGGTCTCTTCCGAAGACCTTCCGGGAGACCCCTTTATGGCGGTCATTGTCGTTACCCGGACCGTGGCGATCCCCTGGAAAGGCGGGTCCAGAGAGATTTATGTGGATAATCTGGTGATGGTAGGGGTGTCGGCGGCCCACGCCGGCAGGGACGCCCAAGATATTCTGGAGGACACCCAAAGAAATATCCTCCCCCGATTCACCGCCATAAGCGGCGAAGTGAATTAGGACCCCACGGGCGAAACTTCGTGCCGGAGCATGGGGGATATAGACCGCAGGTGATGGGTTAAAAAAGCTTTTCCAAACAGTTCCTCATGGGCCTGTGGCCCACCCATAACTTATGAAAAGTCGGTGGGGCGGGCCTCCGTGCCCGCCGTGGCCATAAAATAATGGTGCGTAGGACGCACCCTACAGAAGACTTTTCAAACCAGAGGCCGAGGAGTGATGACAATGACCATCAGCAGGCTCACTTTAGCGGCGATCATGGTTCTGATGTTCGGCCTCTCGTTTCCCGGCGGAACCGCCATGGCCGCCCCCGTTAACCCCATTGTGGCCTTTAACGACTTTTACCGCGACAGCAAACCCACCGGGTATCTCTTGGGCGCATCGGCCGGCGGCCAGTGGCTCAAGTCCGAGGCCGCAGCCGGGTTAATCCCGGGAGGCGAGCAGTATCGCCTCTACACCCTGACCGGCGAGGTCGGCAACAGCGTGGGCAGCAAGCCGGTTAAAGGCGAAGACGCCTGTGCCGACACGTTATACGTGACGTTGGCTCCCTTCCCGGCAGGCCGCGGCAGCCTGGTGGCGGTTGGCGGCCCCTGGAATGCCATGCCCCGGAAACTCAAAATCGCCAGCCCCGAGGCGCAGGTCTATAAGGAGGCGGCGGCCGGGCTTTTAAGGCACAAGGGGATCGTCAACCCCAACGTCAATCTCACCCAGGTGATCCAGGTTGACCTGGACGGAGACGGAGCGGAGGAGGTTTTGGTCAGCGCCACCAATTATCAACGATTCAAACCCGAAGGCGGCTTGACGCCGGATGCCCGGGCCGGCGACTACTCCCTGGTGTTTCTGCGCAAGGTGGTTCAGGGCACAGTGGTTACGAAGATTATCACGGGAGAGTACTACCCCGAGGCCAAAAAATTTACCGGTCCGTCGGAACACCGGATCATCGGGGTCCTCGATCTCAATGGGGATGGCATCATGGATATCGTGCTTTCCGGACGTTATTATGAAGGTGATTGGGTCGAGGCCTACCGCGTCCAGGGCGCCAAAATCATCAAGTTATTCAGCATGGGATGTGGATCCTGAGTAGTTCGGGGACTTAACAAGGCGTAATAGGAAGTTGCAGTCAAAAGACTAATAAATATTCATGTCATTCTGAACGGAGCGCCGCTTCGTTACGAATCTCGGCGGCTAAAAAAGAGAGATTCTTCGCTACGCTCAGAATGACAAACAATAGTCTTTTGCTTGCTCTTTGGTAAAAGTTCTCATCCGCTCCCGGGCCGTTGGCTGCCGGCATAAATCCGGTGCATGACATCTTACCCTTTCTATCCGGTTCACCCGGTGGTATATTTTCTCCATTAATCCACTGAATTTTTGGGGAGAGCTATGGCAGTACGGCTGGAAATCGGTTGGCATCCCGACCTTACGGACGCCGAAGGAGAGGCGGTGCGCCGCCAGGCCCGGGAATATTTCGGCCTCGACCTCACGGCCGTCAGGGTGTTGCGGGTGCTCATGCTGGATGTGGACCTGCCGGAGGCCACCTTGGAAGCCATCCGCACCGGCATCTTCACCCACCCCACCACCCAAATATCCAGCTTTCAACCCCTGGCCCGGGATTTTAACTGGGCCATCTGGGTGGGCTTCAAGCCCGGGGTCCGGGATACGGCCGGGGGCGTGGCCTTAGAAGCCATCGCCGCCTATATAGGGGGGCGGCTGGATGAAGGGGCCGCGGTCTATACCTCCAAGCTCTTTCTCCTGAGCGGCGATGACCTCACCGAACCTCAGGTCGCCAAGCTCGCCAAAGAACTCCTGGCCAACGACATGGTCCAGGAATTCCGCATATTTTCCCACCAGAGTTGGGACGCGGGCACTGGGGTGGGGATCATCCTGCCCCGGGTGAAACTGGCCCACACCCCCACGGTGGAGGCCTTCGAGATCGCCTCCCCGGACGCCCTCAAGGAACTGAGCCGGCGGCGCCACCTGGCCCTTCGGGATGCCGACCTGCCGGTCATCCTGAATTATTTTCAGCGCCCCGAGGTCCTGGCCCGGCGGGCCGCGGTGGGGCTATCGGCGCCCACCGACGTGGAACTGGAGTATCTGGCCCAGGCCCGCAGCGACCACTGCAACCACAACACTTTTAGAGGGAAATTCCACTACCGGGATGAGGCCACCGGCGAGACCTTCACCCTGGACAACCCCTTCAAGGTCTGCATCGAGGCGCCCACCCGGGAGATTGCCCTGCAGAAGGATTGGGTGGTATCGGTGCTGTGGGACAACGCCGGCGTGGGGCGATTCGACGACGAGTTCTCCTATGTGATCAAGGGCGAAACCCACAATTCCCCCTCCAACCTGGAGGCCTACGGCGGTTCCCTCACCGGCATCGTCGGGGTCTACCGTGACCCCCTGGGCACCGGCAAAGGCGCCCGTCTCATCGGCGGCATGTATGGTTTTTGCGTCGGTCCCCGGGATTATGCCGGGCCGTTAAAACCCCGGCTGCACCCCCGGCGGCTACTGGACGGCGTCATCGAAGGCGTCAAAGACGGCGGCAACAAGAGCGGGGTGCCCACGGTGGGCGGCGCCCTCTACTTTGATCCGTCTTACCTGGGCAAGTGCCTGGTGTTCGTGGCCGCGGCGGGGTTTCTGCCCCGAGAGATCAGGGGGGAGCCCGGGGCCGAGAAGGCGGCCCGTCCCGGCGACCTGATCTTCACCTGCGGCGGCCGGGTGGGCCAGGACGGGATTCACGGGGTGACGGCCTCATCCGAAGTCTCGTCCCCGGGGACCCCGGCCGGCCACGTCCAGATCGGCGACCCCTACACCCAGAAGAACATGCACGATTTTCTCCTGGAGGCGCGGGACCAGGGCCTCATCACCTTCATCACCGACTGCGGCGGCGGCGGGCTGTCGTCGGCCGTGGGGGAATCATCCGGGATGGCCGGCGGCGGCGAGATCGAGCTGGCGGCGGTGCCCCTGAAATACCAGGGGCTCAACCCCTGGGAAATCTGGGTGTCCGAATCCCAGGAGCGCATGGTGGTGGCCGTGGCCCCGGAGCACGAGGATAGCTTCAAGCGCCTGGCCGGCAAGCACGCGGTGGAGGCCACCGTTATGGGACGCTTCACCGATACGGGCGTTCTGGATATCAAGTACCAGGGCCGCACCGCGGCATTTATGGACCTGTCGTTCCTGGAGGAGGATTTCCCCCCCTGGGAGTTCGAGGCCCGGTGGCTGCCGCCGGAGGACCGCCTGACCGAGCCGGTTTTAGGCGAGCCCGGGGATCACCTGGGAATGCTCCTGGCCATGTTGGACCGCCCTAATATCTGCTCTCGCGAGTGGATCACCCGCCAGTACGATCACGAGGTCCAGGGGGCCAGCGTGCTCAAACCGTTGGTGGGCGAAACGGCGCCGGTTCCGGGAGACGCGGCGGTGTTGCGGCCGCGCCCGGATTCGCCCCGGGGGCTGGCCCTGAGCCTGGCCCTGAATCCCGCCTACTCCGCCATCGACACCTACCACATGACCGCGGTGACCATTGACGAGGCGGTGCGGCGCCTGTTGGCGGTGGGCGGCGATCTGGACCACATCGGCGGGGTGGACAACTTCTGCTGGCCCAGCGTCGAGTACCACCCGCAGCACAACCCCGACGGCAAGTTTAAGGCGGCGCAACTGGTGCGGGCCTGTCTGGCCCTCAAGGATATGTGCCGGGCTTACGGCATCCCGCTGCTGTCCGGCAAGGACAGCATGTACGTCGACGGCCTGTTGCCCGGGGCGTATGGGGAGATGCACCGGGTGAGCGGCCTGCCCACCCTGTTTTTCACCGCGGTGAGCGTCATAGCTGACCTCAGCCAGGCCCTGAGCCTGGAGTGGAAGCGGCCCGGCGACCTCATTTATCTGGTGGGCGACACGCGGGCCGAGCTGGGGGGCTCGGAGTTTTACGAACTCCTGGGGTATGTTGGGTTGAGCGTCCCCCAGGTCAACCCCGATGCCTTCCTGCCCTACTACCGCCTCCTGTCCCAGGCCGGGCAACGGCAACTGCTGGCGTCGGCCCACGGCCTCTACCGGGGGGGCCTGGCGGTGCACCTCGCTACCTCCAGTCTGGCGGCCGGGCTGGGGCTGGAGGTGGACCTGAGCCGGGTGGCGCCGGATTTGCCGGACTACGCCGCCCTGTATGCCGAATCCGCCGGTCGTTTCCTGGTGAGCGTCGACCCGGCCGACGCGAGTCGCCTGGAGGAGCTCTTTGCCGGGCAGCCGCTGGCCTTGATCGGGCAGGTGCAGTCCGACCCAACCTGCAAGATCATCCGGCACGGCCGGACGCTGCTGGAGACGCCACTCACCACCCTGAGGTCGGCCTGGGAGCGCCGTTTCGGCGGCCTGGTTTGAAGGGCGACGGTTTTCTGATATAATTTTATGAAGTTAAGAAACCCCGTCGCGGCGCTGGACCAACGGGGGCTTTATATGAAAAATAGGAAAACAGGCCGGTAGGGCGGGCCTCGGTGCCCGCCTCTCCAAATAACTGGCGGCGGCCAGGGACGGCCGCCCTACCAGATGATTTTTTCACTTTGAGGGGCAGAATATGCATGCGGAAATGTTAGTGCTGCGGTTTTCCGATAAAGTGGTGGATCAGCCTATCATCTACCGCCTGGTCAAGGATTTCGATCTGGAGTTCAATCTCCTCAAGGCCACCATCTATCCCCGGCAAGAGGGGGTCATCGTCATGGAGCTCAGGGGCCACCCCAAGAATTTCCGGCGGGGCCTCAAATACCTCCGGGAGTCGGGGGTCAAGGTCCAGCGGGTGGCCCGGGATGTGCGGCGCAACGAAGATCGCTGCTACCAGTGCGGCACCTGCACCGCGGTCTGTCCCACCGGGGCGCTCTATGTCGAGCGGCCGGAGATGGCCGTGCTCTTTGACCCCAGCAAATGCAGCGCCTGCGAGCTGTGTTGCCCGGTCTGCCCGGCCCGGGCCATGGAGGTCCGGCTCAACCGCAGCTCCTTGTGAGTTCGGCCCGCTATTTTGCTGCCCTTTTACATCAGTGTCTATTCCGCGGTCATCGCCTGCATCTATTTCCTGCTGCCCCTCTATCTGAAGGGCAGTCTCCATTTTACCGGCACCCAGATCGGGGTCCTCTACGCCGTCCTCAGCCTCAACGCCATCCTGGTATCCTTTCCCGTCGGCGTTATCGGCGACCGTTACCCGGCCCGGATTCTCACCCGGGTCGGCCTGGCGGCCACCGCCGCCAGCCTCTGGGGCCTGGCGCTGGTGGGGAGTTTCTGGCCCTTCCTGGCGGTCTTTTTGGCCTTCGGCCTGAGCAGCCAGCTCTTCCGGCTCTCCCTGGACACCCTGCTGTTCAAGGAAGACCATGGGGATGCGCCCCGGCGCCTGGGGCACTACAATGCCATGCGTATGGGCGGCATGATGGTGGGGGCGCTCCTGGGGGGCGCGGCCTATTATTGGCTGGATTTTACTGCGACCTTAAAATTGTTCAGCGTTGGGCTGCTGCTGTTGATCGCCCCCACGGTCAAACTGCCGCTGACCCGGGGGGTGCGCACCACCCTGTTCGAGTATGGCCGGGATTTTCTGGCGCCGCCGGTGCTGTTCTTCGCCACCTGGCTCTTTCTGTTCACCCTGCACTGGGGGGCCGAGGCCACCAGCCTGTCGCTATTCCTGGAGCACAACCTGGGCCTTTCGCCCCTGGGGGTGGGGACCTACATGGCCGGCGAATTCGGGGTCGTGGCGCTCACCGCCTATCTCTACGGCCGTTTCTGGGCCGGGCGCCTGAAGCCCCTCACCTTTCTGGCCCTGGCCCTGATTTTTTCCGGCGCCGGGCATATCATGATGACCTACCCGGTCCTGCCCTGGTCCTTTGCCTGGCGGGCGGTGCACGGGTTCGGCGACGGCCTCATCCTCATGGAGACCTACACCACCATCACCCGGCTGTTTCACGTCGACCGCATCGGCGGCAACGCCTCCCTCATCTCTCTGACCACCACGCTGGGGGTCTTCGCCGGCTCCCTGATCTTCGGCCCTCTGGGCGCGGCCTACGGGTACCAGGTGCCGCTCATCATCTCCGGCGCCATCAGCCTGGCCCTCCTGCCCCTGGCCTACGCCGGTTTAAAAGAGAGCGCCTAAAATTGTGGGGCGGATCTGAGCCGCGCAGGGCCTCAGCCACCCCGGGCCAGTTGCCGCCGTGACTTGCCTCAAAGGCTATTGAAAAACGGGTCCAGTCTCCCTGTCCGGTTTACCCAAACCTTTCTCATTGACGAATGAGGTCGCAATTCCTAAAATAAGTGGGGTGCCGGGGTTTTTGACCGGCCAGCACCAAGGTGCCGATTACCCCTGAATCTTCAAGAGGAAGGAAAATATGCGACAGCCGGTACACCAATCCACCATCATGGGATGCCGCCATTGCGGGCCGATGCTCATGGCAGGCCTGGCGGTGCTTTTCATGGTAATCATGGCCGCAACCCCTGCCCCTCTACAGGCCGCTACCCAGGTTGCCGAGCTTATGGTCAGCGACCACGCCGATGCCAAAGGCGTGGTGGCAGAGCACCAGAGCAAGTTTAGCTCATCTGTGGCCGAAATTTATGGTACCGCCCTCATTTCCGGGGCGATAAAAGGCAAAGAGGTTACCACAGAACTCTTCTATATGACGAAGAACTTAAGCATCCTGACCAGCCGAGATGATTTGCCTGACGACGGAGAGGTTACCCTCACTTTCGCCTTCCCCAAACCTGACAAAGGCTGGCCGCCGGGTGACTACAAGCTGGTCATCACCCTGGCGAACCGAGCCACCAAGGCGGTGACTTTCCAGGTAAAATAAACCGGGATACGCCAGTCATCCCTTTAATCCCGCCTCAAGGCAAGTCTGTCGCAATTCAGGGCGGACACATGGGTCCGCCCCTACAAGAAAATTGTCGTTTGATGGCAAATTGAGACCTCTGCGAAAGTCTCATGTAGGATAGCCGCCCTCGGCTGTCCATACTCTATTTAGGCGCAGGCGAGGGCGCCTACGCTACATTTTGATGAGG
>JAUSOZ010000237.1 GCA_030655955.1 Deltaproteobacteria bacterium | reverse complement strand
AGGGAGTAGAAAATGGCGCCGGGTTTAGAAACTATAAGACATTAAATCGGTTCCACTTTTCCCCTCTCCCCCAATGGGGGAGAGGGTCAGGGTGAGGGGGAAGTAATCTTCTCGGGACAAAAAGTGCGTTAGCGAATTTATGAATTGTTGGACGACGAAAAAGCAGACAAGGAGATAACCGCCATCCCGGACCACCACCAATTGCAAGAGATTGCCCGCCAGGTTCGCATCGACATCGTAGAAATGTTGTTCCGGGCCGGTTCCGGCCACCTGGGCGGCTCGCTGTCGGCCACCGATATCCTGGTGGCGCTCTTTTTCGGCGAGATGCGCTCCAAGGCTGACGACCCCTGCTGGCTCGACCGCGACCGGTTTATCCTGTCCAAGGGTCACGGGGCCCCGGCCTATTACGCCGTCCTGGCCCACCTGGGCTATTTTCCCCGGGAAGAACTCTTGACCCTACGCCAGTTCGGCAGCATCCTGCAAGGTCATCCCGATTCCGGCTGCACTCCGGGGGTGGAGATCCCCAGCGGTTCTCTGGGGCAGGGCCTGTCCATCGCCAACGGCCTGGCCCTGGCGGCGCGCCTCAATGGCCACGCCAGTCGGGTCTACGCCTTGTTGGGGGATGGCGAAGTGCAGGAAGGCCAGATCTGGGAGGCGGCCATGACCGCGGCGCATTACGGCCTCGACAACCTGGTGGCCATCCTGGATAGGAACCTTCTCCAGATTGACGGCCATACCGCAGAGGTCATGAGTATCGAGCCCATCGCCGACAAATGGAAGGCCTTCGGCTGGAATACCCTGGAGGTGGACGGCCACGACATCGGCCAGCTCCTGGCGGCCTTTAAGGCCTGCAAGGGGGTCAAGGGGCAGCCCAGCATGATCATCGCCCATACCGTCAAAGGCAAGGGCGTGTCCATCTTCGAGGGCCAGAAAAAATATCACGGCACCACCCCGAACCCGGAAGAATATCAGCAGGCCTTGCAGGAGTTGGGGGCCGTCCCCGGGCCTCCGGCCTGAATCGAGGATAATGTGGCAGCCAAAGAGAGCACCCGAGTCGAATACGGCAAGACCCTGGCGCAGTTGGGGGCCGAGAACCCCCAGATCGTGGTGCTGGACGCGGACCTCTCCGGTTCCACCCAGACCCATCATTTCGCCAAGATATTTAAAGATCGCTTCTTTAACGTCGGCATCGCCGAGCAGGACCTGATGGGCACCGCCGCGGGCCTGGCCCTGGGAGGGAAAATTCCCTTTGCCAGCACCTTTGCCATGTTTGCCACCGGCCGCGCCTGGGAACAGATCCGCCAGACCATCGCCTACGGCAACCTCAATGTCAAGATCGTCGCCTCCCACGGCGGGGTGACGGTGGGGGAAGACGGCGGCTCCCACCAGGCCGTGGAAGACCTGGCCCTGATGCGCATTTTGCCCAACATGGTGGTGCTGGCGCCGGCGGATGGCCCCGAAACCCGGGCCATGACGCGCTGGGCCGCGGCCTATCACGGCCCGGTTTACATGCGCACCGGCCGCCTGGCCTTGCCGGTGATTTACGACGACGACTATGTTTTTGAGTTGGGTCGGGGTTCCCTGCTGCGGGAGGGCGGCGACGTCACCCTGATGGGGATGGGGATCATGGTCCAGAGCTGCCTGGACGCCGCCGTTTTGCTGGCTCAAGAGGGCATTGAGGCCCGGGTTCTCAACCTCGGCTGCCTCAAACCCCTGGACTGGGAACTGGTTTTGGACTCCGCCCGGCGCACCGGGGCCGTGGTCACCGCCGAAGAACACATGGTCACCGGCGGCCTGGGCAGCGCGGTGAGCGAAATCCTGGCCGAGCATTTCCCGGCGCCCTTAAAACGCATCGGCTTACGCGATACATTCGGCATGTCGGGGAAACCCAAAGATCTCTTGGAATATTTTGGTCTGACCGCTGACGATATCAAGCAGGCGGCTTATGAGGTCATTGCCCGGAAAGCCAGCCATCTGGCGGCGCCGGTCATGGATCTCAAAGCCCCCAAACTGGCAGGGAGGTAAGGTTAGTCCCGTGAATCGACCCCAAGATTTGAAAACCCCGGGC
Source organism: Deltaproteobacteria bacterium (assembly GCA_030655955.1). GTDB lineage: Bacteria > Desulfobacterota > Desulfobaccia > Desulfobaccales > 0-14-0-80-60-11 > 0-14-0-80-60-11. Next base: position 3,194 of record JAUSOZ010000237.1, on the reverse strand, counting down.
CTCGGATGGCGAAGATCATCCCGGCGGATAGGCTGGTTCATTTTAGCCCTGGGGCTGGCGGCGTATTTCCTGCTGCCGGCCTGGGCGGCCCCCCCCGTCTCCAAATATGACTCCCTGCGCCTTTACACCGAGGCGCTCTTCGAGGTCTCACAGAAATATGTCTGGCCCAAGAATGAAGAGGACTTGATGTACGGCTCCCTCAGGGGGATGATGAACTCTTTGGACCCGGACTCGTCCTTCCTCACGGCCAAGGAATATCAGAATTATCTGCAAGGCGTAAAGCGCCCTCCGGCCGAAGCTGGCATGGATCTGATCGTCAAAGACGGCCTGCTCACCGCGGTCAGCGTCATCGATGGCGGCCCCGCAACCCGGGCCGGTCTGAAGCCCGATGACCACATTATCAAGATTGACGGGCAGATGGTCCGCAACCTCACCACTCAGGAGGCCGCCCGGCGCTTCCAGGGCGCCCCTGGCACCGCGATTAAGTTGCAGGTTATCCGCAGCGGCGAGGTCAAACCCATGGATCTGACCGTCACCCTGGAACCCATGAGTGGGAACACCGTCACCACCCAGTACCTGGACAACGCGGTGGCTTATGTGCGCATCCGTTATTTCAACGATGAAACCCCGGTTGAGTTGGACAAGGCCCTGAACAATATCAAGCAGCATAAACCAGCGGTTAAGGGCATTATCCTGGACCTGCGCAACAACGCCCGGGGCTCCATGGAGGAGGCGGTACGCAGCGCTTCCCTGTTCCTGGGTAACCAGCAGATTGTGATCGCCAAAGGGCGTTCCCCCAAGACCGAGCAAGCCTATTCGGGCAAAGATCGGGACCTGGTTTTCAAAACGTTACCCCCCATGGTGGTGCTGGTGGACCAGGGAACCGCCCGGGCGGCGGAGATCCTGGCCGCAGCCCTCCGGGATCAGGCCCGGGCCACGTTGCTGGGAGCCAAGACCCTGGGCCTGTGTGGCCTTACGAAAGCCTTCCCCCTGGAGGATGGCTCCGCCTTGGTGATGACTGTGGCCCAGTGTTATAGCCCCAAGGGACTAAAAATCCCGGGGAAAGGCCTGGAACCCGAGATCCCGGGGCAAAAGGTTTCGGCCGCTAAAGCTGCGGAAAAGGCGCCGGCTCCACAGAAGGCGCCAGCCCCGGTCGTGTCCCCGGAGCAGGACCCCTGGGTGCTGCAGGCGAAGGACCTGTTGATCTCCGGGAAACCGACGCCGGTGGCCCCAAAAAAACCGGCGGCTTAAAACAACCCTCTCTCGCGGGAAGGCCGGGAACCGGGACGATTGGTCCCCTTGCCGGGTCTGCCCACGTATCAAGGTGATAAAGGCAGATGATGTTACGGAAATCATGGTTTTGGGGTGGCGCGGCCTTAATCTTGGGCCTGGGCCTCGGCTGGAGTCTCGCCGGACCCGTGACGGTCTTTGGCCAAAATCCGACTCTCCCGGGGGTCTCCAAGACTTTGCCGCCCTCGCTCTCCCCTTCTCCGATCAGCGACGCCAAGCTGAAAGTCTTTGCCCAGGCTCTGGCCCTCATTGAGGAACAGTATCCCGAACCCAAAACTACCAAAGACCTGGTCTATGGCGCCATCCAGGGCACCTTGGGGACCCTGGACCCCCATTCGTCGTTCATGACCCCGGAAGAGTTTCGGGAATTGCAGATCGAGACCAAGGGGCAGTTCAGCGGCATCGGCATCGAAATTGCCTTAAAGGACCGCGTCTTGACCGTGGTTTCCCCCATTGAAGGCACCCCGGCCTACCAGGCCGGTATGAAGCCCGGTGACCAGATCGTCAAGATCAACGGTACCCCGACGAAAAACATCACCCTCATGGAAGCCGTGAAGCTGATTCGGGGCCCCAAAGGCAGCAAAGTTACCCTGACCATTAACCGGGAAGGCTTCCAACAGCCCAAAGATATCGTCATCACCCGGGAAATCATTCCTATCCGCAGCGTCAAGGCTCGTATCCTGGACGACGGCATCGGTTACGTCCGGGTTACCCATTTTCAGGATAAAACCGATCACGATCTCCAGGCCTATCTCAAGAATATGAAGCAGCGCCTGGTACCCTTCAAGGGCTTGATCCTGGACCTGCGCAATGATCCAGGCGGGTTGCTGGACCAGGCGGTGCGGGTCGCGGATGAATTTTTACAATCCGGCCTGATCGTCTACACCGAAGGACGCAACCGCAACCAGAACATGCGGTTTTACGCCCGCTCCGGCCAGGAAGGCAAGGTGGCTACCGTTCCCATGGTGGTGCTCATCAATGAGGGCAGCGCCTCGGCCTCCGAGATTGTCGCCGGAGCCCTCAAAGACCAGAAGCGAGCCCTGCTTGTGGGCACCAAGAGCTTCGGCAAGGGGTCGGTCCAGACCATCATTCCCCTGGAGGACGGTTCGGCCCTGCGTCTGACCACCGCCCTGTACTTCACCCCCAGCGGGGTCACCATTAACGAAAAGGGGGTCCAGCCCGACGTGGTGGTGGAGGACAAACCCCTGGCCACCGATAAGTCGTTGCAGAAACTGCGGGATGAACTCCTCTCCCAACACATGCGGCGGGAGGGCCTGACCGATAAGCCCTGGAACCAGCCCATCACCCCGGAAGAACTGGACAAAGATCCGCAGTTGAAACGGGCCGTCGAGTTGCTCCGTAACTGGCCTCCTAAAAAGCTGGCCAAACAGCCGGCGCCCAAATCATGACCCCGGTTGCGGTCGAACAACCCCTGGTGGCCATCATCGGGCGGGCCAACGTGGGGAAGTCCACCCTGTTCAACCGCCTGACTCGCTCCTCGCAGGCCCTGGTGGCCAATATCCCCGGGGTCACCCGAGACCGTCATTACGCCAGCATTACCTGGGATGACCATTCCGTCCTGCTGGTAGATACCGGCGGACTGGTGGGGGGCGAAGAAGATCTGTCCGGCATGGTGCGGCAGCAGGCCGAAGCCGCGATAGATGAGGCCGACGCCATTCTCCTGGTAGTGGACGGCCGCCAGGGCCCCCAACCCGGCGATGCCGAGGTGGTGGACTACCTCCGGCGCACCGCCAAGCCCATCCTCCTGGTGGTGAACAAGATCGACCATCCGGGACTGGAAGCCCATTTGCCGGAGTTCTACCAGTTCGGCCTGGAACATCTCCACCCGGTGTCGGCCACCCACGGCCTTGGGTTTTAGGGCTTGCTGGAGGCCCTGGGGCAAG
>JAUSOZ010000231.1 GCA_030655955.1 Deltaproteobacteria bacterium | reverse complement strand
CCGCCGATCTTGACGGCCAGGGCCTCTTTACGCAACCGGGCGCCGCCGCAGTCGGGACAGGGCCTCAGGCTCATGTACTGTTCGATATCCTCCCGGACCTGGGCCGAGTCGGTCTCCTCATAGCGCTCCTTGAGGAGGGTGACCACGCCGGGAAAGGGCTTGGGGCCGTAGAAGCGGCGGCCGTCCTGCTCATAGAAAAAATTGATGGGGCGCCCCTGGGAACCGAAGAGCAGGGCCTCCCGGACCTCCTGCGGCAGATCCTTAAACGGGGTGTGGATGGAAAAATGGTAGTGCTGCTCCAGGGCTTCCAGCATCTGCTGGTGCCGGAGAGAATGGCGGTGGGACCAGGGCCGCAGTGCGCCTTCCCTCAAATTTAGGGCGGGATTCGGGACCACCAGGTTGGGGTCGATGATCAGCCGGGTACCCAGGCCGCTGCACGCCTTGCAGGCCCCCTGGGGGCTGTTGAAAGAAAACAGCCGGGGCGTAAGTTCAGGCAGAGATAAGCCGCAGTGATCGCAGGCAAAGCGCTCCGAGAACAGAAGTTCTTCGCCGTCCACCACTGCTACCCGCACCACGCCGTCGGCCAGCTTCAGGGCCAGTTCCAGGGAATCGGTGAGACGCGCCCCCAGGTCGGGTTTGATGACCAGCCGGTCCACCACCGCCTCGATGGTGTTGCGCTTGTTCTTGTCGATGGCGGGCAATTCCTCCAACTCCATCACCTCGCCGTTGAGCCGGATGCGGCTATAGCCCTCGGCTCGCAGCCTTTCCAGGAGCTTGGTATGCTCGCCTTTGCGATTTACCACCACCGGGGCCAGGATAGTGATCCGCCGGCCCGGATCCAGCCCCATAACCTGGTCCACCATCTGGGTGACGCTCAAGGCCGAGATGGGCCGCCCGCACTGGTAACAGAAAGGGGTGCCCACCCGGGCAAAGAGCACCCGGAGGTAGTCGTAGATTTCGGTGGAAGTGGCCACGGTGGAGCGGGGGTTCCTGGAGGCGGAGCGCTGTTCGATGGCGATGGACGGGGACAGCCCTTCGATATACTCCACGTCCGGCTTGTCCATGAGTTCGAGGAATTGCCGGGCGTAGGCCGACAGGGACTCGACGTAGCGGCGCTGACCTTCGGCATACAGGATGTCGAAGGCCAGGGTGGATTTGCCCGAACCGCTCACCCCGGTGATGACGATGAACTGGTTGCGGGGCAGTTCCAGATCGATATTCTTGAGGTTATGTTCCCGGGCGCCCCGGATAATGATCTTATTGACGGGCATGGCTGATTATCGTCAGATAGCTAAAAAAGGCGGCTCAGGTCGAGGTTTTACTGCCGGAGCCGGGTTCCGGTTGCCGGGCGGTTGGCGCTTTCGGCTTGGGTTTGCGGCCGCGTTTTTTCTTGAGCTCATAAGGCACGAACTTGATTCCCTGGGCGCGACCGGCCCCGCCGGGCCACAACAGGGCGCCGTTGCCGAAATGGCGGGCAATATCGGCCAGGGTCCAATCCAGGTATTTGGAAGGGATCACGGTCACTTCTAACTTCAACCCCATTTCGGGGCGTTCTTTGGCTTTGGACATGGATAATTCCTTGCTGCAGTAAAGTAAACCAAGATATCCGACACCACCGTCCGGTGCGATCCGATGCGGCCAGAAGGCGCGGCCAGAAGGCATTGAGGCGTAAATATTAAGTTTACCCTGTTTCATCGGCCGCTGCCATAATTATTCGCCTTTAAGGGTACGGTATACTTTACAGTCCAGCCAGCCGGCCGGGATAAGGTGCAGAAGGTTTGGCCACCAGAGATGAGATCAGCCGAAGGTCAGGGAGGTAAAGCAAGGGCCGCGCGGGCTTAGGAACGCCAGGGCGCCAGTCGAGGCCTGTGGAAACAAGAAACGGCTACTTGAACCCAACTCGGTAGGCAATAAAATGTATTCGTCAAGATTTGACCAGACAACCTCTCCAGCAGGGCATCATATCATCGGACAAGATAGGAGTCTGGATACCCCCCCACCAAAGATCAAGATCACGATTCAGATCATAGCGGGGTTTTTCGCATATCTGAGGATAATCGTCTCACCTGGCAAGGTATCGTGCATGCCGCAGCTGATGGTGTGGGCATTTCTGAAAACTGCCTGCAGAGGCTTGCGGTTTGGTTTTATCGCCTTCCAGAGTGCTTGACCTGTTCCTTTGCAGTGGTTACCTATAGTCTCATCAGATAAGGAGGGAACCATGAATAAAAGGAAGTTCACCTTGATGGTTATGGCACTTGTCCTGACAACAATGCTGTCGGGGGTGCCGGGCCTGGCGCAAACCGTCCAGCAGCCTAAGGCAACGCCGCCACAGGCGGAGAATGCGGCGGTGCCGGCTGCTCAGCCCGGAAAGGCGACCGCGCCGGAGCCTGACCCCCGCCAGGTTCTGCAAAAGATGTGTGATTTCCTTAAATCCCAGCCACAGTTTACTTATAAGGCCGAGGTCGCTGACGACCAGGTGTACAATGGCGGCAAGAAACTCCAGTATGCCATTGATATGGAGACCTTTGTCCGGCGGCCTGACCGGCTCCGGGTCAACGCCGAGGGTGACCTGGTCGACAAACAGTTCTTTTTCAACGGCAAGACCATCACCCTGTATGACAAAGACAACAACGTCTATGGCGTCCTTGAGGTTCCCCCGGATATCGAAAGCGCCCTTGACAAGGCTAACAAAGAATTTGGGGTCCGGGTGGCTTTGACCGACCTGGCCAGCCCCACCCTGTGCGAGCACATTGGCAAACGCATCAAACACTCCCTTTACGTCGGGTTGTCCAAGGTCCGTGGGGTTCCCTGCCATCATCTGTCCTTTGACGGGGACGAGGTCCAGTTACAGCTATGGATCGATGCCGGGGATAAGCCTCTGGCCCGGAAAGTCGTGCTGACCCATAAAAAGTTGCCCGGTTCTCCCCAGTGGACCGCGTACCTCTTCGACTGGAATTTCTCTCCCCAGTTGCCGGACGACCTGTTTGTCTTTACCCCCCCTCAGGGGGCTGAAAAGATCAAATTTGTCCCGGTGAAAACTACCCAGGCCCCAAAACCCAAGCCGAAGATGAAAAAGAAGGGGGGTAACTCATGAAGCTGATAAAACTGAAGTCTCCTTTTTGGAGTCTTTTCGTGGTGGCGCTATTGGTGAGCCTGCCCTGGCTCTGCTCGGAGGCTCAGGCCCGGGGTG
>JAUSOZ010000223.1 GCA_030655955.1 Deltaproteobacteria bacterium | reverse complement strand
CATGGACTTGTAGCTCTTGTGGTTGGGATACCAGAAGACGATCCTCAGCAGGATGGTCAGGATGACAATAGCCCAGCCGTAGTTGAACGAGTAACGCTCCAGCCAATTCAAGAAGGACAGGAGCGGTTTTCCCAGGAAGTCAAACCAGCCGAAGTTGACCGCCCCGCCCAGCCCCAGCGGCTTGAGATCGTCCAGGTTTTTGGGGCCGAAATAGAGGATGTAGGAAAACTGGGCCGCCTGCCCGGCGCCCAGGGCCTCCACCGGAGTCCTGACGCTGGCCACCATGGGCGCTTTCGGCGGTTCGCTCAGGGTAACCCAGGACTTGGCGGAATCGGGGATGATGGCGGTCATGAAGTAGCCTTCGTCCAACCCGGCCCACTCCACCTTGCCGGTATAGGTCTTTGGTTCCTTGAGCCCGCCGCTCTTGATGTCTTCGAGCTTATTATTGATGGAGCCGTTGAACCCGAGGAAATGAAAGCGGTCGGCATCTTCCCCGGTAAAATTCTCGCTCAGGTCCAGGTTGAGCTGGCCATCCAGCGACTGGCCGGTATTATTGGTCACCTGTACCGCCAGGTCGAAACCGTAACTGTCGCCCTTGAACGTGAAAGTCTTGACCAGGGTCAGACCCTCGGGGCTGACGCAGGTAAATTTCAGGGTGCCCTTGTCTCCGGCCTGGAGGTTAAGGGCCGAGGTCGAGGCCTCACAGAGAGCCAGCCCCGACAGGTTGAGGGTTTTCCCGGTCAAACTCAGGGTCAGAGGCAACTCATTGGCGCCGCCCTCCCGCACCAGGTCCTTGTGTTTGAGCCCGTTGGCGGCCGGGTCGAGGTAGCGATCGACCTCAAAGGCCACGGGCCCCAGTTTAAAATGATAGATGGGCTTATAGGGCAGGCTGTCTTTATATTTCTTCAACTGGAAGCTTTTGAGCCGACCCCCCAGTTCGGTAAATACCGCCTTAAACGAAGGGGTGTCCACCACCACGTCTTTGGCCGGACGGGCTGAGGCCGCCTTCACCGGCGTCGACGCCGGCGGGGTACCCGGCGCGGCGGCCGCAGGCGGGGCCGGGGCCGGGGTCGCCTGTGGCGCCGGGGCTTTTTGGCTGACAGCAGAGGGCGCCGCGGGGCGTTTGGTCTGTTCCCCGTAATACATGAACGCCATGAATACTGCAAAACTTAAGGCCAGGGCAATCAAGGCCCGTCTTTCCATAAGAAACTCCTAAGGTACCGGGTCCCACCCCCCGGGATGAAAGGGATGGCAGCGACAGAAGCGCCGGAGGGTTAACCCGAGGCCGCGCCAGACACCGTGACGGCTCAAGGCCTCGGCGGCATACTGGGAACACGTCGGCGCAAACCGGCAGCTACTGGGAAACAGAGGTGAGATCAGCACCTGATAGGCACGGATTATCAGAAGGGCCACGTTAGTCATGGGTTTTCTGCCTGGCCCGGGAGAATAACAGCCGGCCCAACTCCTCTTCGACCTGATGATACCCCAAAGCCGCAGCCCCTTTCTTGGCCATGATCACCAAGTCAAAGGCGGGCAATCCAGTCTGGTGGCGGCGAAAAAATTCCCGCAGCAAGCGCTTGACGCGATTGCGCTGGACCGCTTTTCCCATTCGCCGGGTAGCCACCAGCCCCAACCGGGGATGGCCTTCGGCCATGGGCGCCAGGGTCACGCCGAAATGGCGCGTGTGGAACCGCTTACCCTGGGCCTGCGCCTGCAGAAATTCTTGGCGATGGCGGAGCCGCGCCGCCTTGCTGAAACGGGCGGTCCCTTTGGGGTTGGGTTCTGGACAGGGGCAGTGCACCGGCAGTTGGCATCAGGGATGAGGCTCAGGGGCTCCCCACCTCAAACCGACAGGCGTTTCCGGCCTTTGGCCCGGCGGCGCTTGATAACCGCGCGCCCAGCCCGGGTGCTCATCCGTTCCAAAAACCCGTGGGTGCGGTTCCGGCGCAAATTACTGGGTTGATAGGTGCGTTTTGACATTTACTCTTCCTTATTCTCGATTCTCGGAACTTACTCCAAACATGATATAAACCATTTGTGGGCGATTTTGTCAAGGTCCAGACGTGATTAATCCGGCTCCGGCGTCCAGAGAAGTATAATCAATTACCCGGCCCGGCTCAACTCGCCTGCGTTTAGTGTTATGTCCCGGGAGTATCTTACAAATTCCCGCCGCCCCTACAGAGACCGTCGTAGGGGCGGTTAGCGAACCGCCCCTACGAAAACCTCCCGAAATAGTATAAGAATATTTTTGCAAGATATATCTGGGACGCAACACTAAGTGGCTTTCCCCGAAACCCGGGCGAGTCTCCCCGCGCCCAGCGTTTTTAACAAAATTCTTCCAAATTTATCTCCAGGGGCAGACGTATACAACCTATGGGAGCCTGAAACGGAGACATGATTTTAGCCGGCTGGCCCCCGGACCGGAGGATACGAGGATTTTTAGGTTGAATTTTTTTACTAAGTAGGCAAAATAGATAGGTGAGGGGCATCTCACGCAGCGATGGCGCTCGGGGAACGGGCGCTTTTTTGCCCTCTGGGCATCTATACCCCCACCGGCAGCGGTGTTCCCGCCATGCTAAGGAGTAATACCCATGTTTCTTGATCCCATCTTAGGCTGGTTCTCCAACGATCTGGCCATTGATCTGGGCACCGCCAACACCCTGGTCTATGTTAAGGGCAAGGGCATCGTCCTGAGCGAGCCCTCCGTGGTGGCGGTCCGCAAGAACGACCGGGACCACCGCACCCGGGTGCTGGCCGTGGGCCGGGACGCCAAGATGATGCTGGGCCGTACTCCGGGGAACATCGTCGCCATCCGCCCCATGAAAGACGGGGTCATCGCCGACTTCGAAATCACCGAGGCCATGCTGCGCCATTTCATCCGCAAGGTCCACAACCGGCGGTCCCTGATCCGGCCGCGCATCATCATCTGCGTCCCGTCGGGCATCACCCCGGTGGAGAAGCGGGCGGTGCGGGAATCGGCGGAGTCTGCCGGGGCCCGGGAAGTCTATCTCATCGAAGAACCCATGGCCGCGGCCATCGGCGCCGGGCTGCCCATCACCGAACCCATCTGCAATATGGTAGTGGACATCGGCGGCGGGACTTCGGAGGTGGCGGTCATTTCCCTGGCGGGCATCGTCTATTCCAAATCCGTCCGGATGGGGGGCGACAAGATGGACGAAGCCATCTTGCAGTATGTCAAACGGACTTACAACCTCCTCATCGGAGAGCGCACCTCCGAGATCATCAAAACCACCATCGGCAACGCCTATCCGGGGAGTGAGATCGAGTCCATGGACGTCAAAGGCCGGGACCTGGTCACCGGCATCCCCAAAATCATCAATGTCAATTCCGACGAGGTCCGCCAGGCCATCCAGGAACAGATCGATACCATCGTGGCCGCAGTCAAGGGCGCCCTGGAGCAGACTCCCCCCGAGCTGGCGGCGGACATCGTCGATCGGGGCATCTATCTCACCGGGGGCGGCGCCCTGCTGAAGAATTTGGATATCCTGCTGCACCAGGAAACCGGCCTGCCCATTAAGATCGCCGATGATCCCCTGTCCACCGTGGTCATGGGCTCCGGCAAGGCCCTGGATAATCTCAGCATCCTCAAAGAAGTGATGGTGGATTGAGGCGGTTAAATGTGCACCACCCAGGTCGCTACCGCACCCCGCTCCTTTTAATCCTGACCCTGCTGCTGGTCTTTACGGTCCTCTCCCTGAGCCTCAAGAGCTCGCCGGCCTTGAGAAAGGTACAGGGGCTGGTCGTTTCCATGACCGCCCCCGGTTTGGAGGGGCTGGAGTACGTGGGCCGCAGCGCCAAACAGCTCTGGATGGGCTATTTCTATCTGATCGGGGTGCGGCGGCAAAATGCTGAATTACAGCGGCAACTGGAGGAGTATAAGCAACGGGAGGTCAATTTCCGGGAAGCCGAACAGGCCCTGACTCGCCTTGAAACCCTCCTGGACCTGAAACGGCAGGTGGCCCTGCCCGTCATCGGGGCCCGGGTCATCGCCTACGACCCCACCCTGTGGTCCCGTGCCGCCATCATCAATCAGGGCAAGGCCCAGGGAGTCAAAGAGGGTCTGCCGGTACTGGCGCCCCAGGGCATTGTGGGGCGCATCGTGGGGATCTACCCCGAGTATTCCAAGGTGATGCTCATCGTGGATCGCAAGAGCAGCGCCGATGCCATGGTGCAGCGCACCCGGATTCGGGGTATGCTCAAGGGCAAAGGCGGCAACCGCTGCTCCCTGGAGTTTGTCCCCAAAAGCGCCGACGTGCAAGTGGGTGACCTGGTGCTGGCCTCCGGGTTGGTGGGCCTCTACCCCAAAGGCCTGGTCTTTGGGAAAGTCACCGCCGCCAACAAGAAAAACCCCGGCGTCTTTCAGGAGATTGAGGTTAGCCCCAACGTCGATTTATCCACCCTGGAAGAGGTTCTGGTGGTGAAAGTGGCCACTCTGGCCTTTCCCGAGCCATGATCGCACCTCTCATAGCCTTCAGCCTGGTGGGCCTGATCATCTTTTACGTGCAGAACCTGGTGTTCTTTCCCTATGTCCACCTGCGTCTGCTGGCCCTGCTGCTGTTCTATGTGGGCCTGCGCCCGTCTTTAGCACTGACCCTGGCATTGGGCCTGGTATTGGGTTGCCTCCAGGATAGTTATGCCACCACCCCCTTCGGGATCCATTTGGGGGCCTCCCTGGTGCTGGTGGCCATGGCCCGTTATTTTCGGCGGCGCCTGCTGCTCCAGCAGTTGGGGTTCCAGGCCTTGGCCAGCCTGGTCGCCCTGGTTTTACAGGAGGTGTACTTGCAGCTCGTCACCTTCATGCTGAACTACCAGCCCCTTTTTCCCCACGACCTGACCACGGTGCACGCCATGGAGATCCTGGGTACCGCGGCCCTGGGACCGTTGATGCATCTTTTGGTTCAAGGCGTGCAAGACTCCCTGCGCCGTCTCGGCTGGCGGCCCAGAAGTGACCCCATGCCCTATCAGCCTTTTGGGGAATGAGGCCGGTATAATTCGATGCAAGCCAGGCCTTGAGCCTGTCATGTACCCACGACAGGGGTGATGCCGCCCCAGGCCGGCGGATTTTTCCCCGACCCCCGCCAGCCCATTGCCCCGGTTCCCGGGTTGATGACCCGGATGAGTGAAAGTGGCCATGCTGCGCATGAATAAACCAAGATTTTCCGGCTTCGGGCTCCAGGGAACCAGCTTTGGGGGGGTGATGCCTCCGGAAGAACAGGAGCGCGTCCGCCGGAGCTTCGCCCGCATCGCCCTGATCATCCTGTGCCTCTTTGGGGTCCTCTTCCTGCGCCTCTGGTTCCTGCAACTGTTGCAGGGGGAGGAAATGCAGCAGCGATCGGAACACAACCGGATCCGCCTCCAGGACCTGCCGCCCTGGCGCGGCATGATTCTGGACCACCAAGGCCAGGTACTGGTGGCCAACCGGCCCAGCTTTGAACTGATAGTGGTCCTGGAGGATGTGGGGAACATCCCCCTCCTGGCCGGCCGCCTGGCCCACCTGTTGCGCCTGGACCCCCAGCCACTAACGACCCAACTGCAAAATAGCAAGAAAGCCGGCCTGCACCAGGTGCGGGTGCGCGCCGACCTTGCCTGGGAAGATATGGCCCGGGTGGAGACCTTTCAACCGGAACTGCCCGGGGTCCTCATCCAGGTCCAGCCGAAGCGGGAATACCTCCACAAGGGCATGGCCTGCCACGTCCTGGGCTACCTGGGGGAAATCAACGACGTCCAGCTCAAGAGCGGCAAGCTGCCCGATTATAAGATGGGGGATTACCTCGGCAAATGCGGGGTGGAGCTGGCCTGGGAAAAGTACCTCCGGGGCCAACGGGGCTCCCGCCGCATCGAGGTAGACGCCTACGGCCGGGAACTGGGCCAGTTGGACAGCGTCGTCCCCTCTCCCGGGGCCAACATCTACCTCACCCTGGATAACCGGGTGCAACGGGAAGCCGAGGCCTGCCTGGAAGGCCTGGAGGGAGCCATCGTGGCCCTGGACCCCAAAACCGGCCGGGTCCTGGCCCTGGCGTCTTCGCCCACCTATTCCCAGGAGGCCTTCGAACGGGGACTCACCACCCAGGAGTGGCAAAAAATCAACCGGGACAAGACCCACCCCCTGGAAAACCGCACCCTGAAGGGCCAGTATCCCCCGGGGTCCACCTTTAAAATCGTCTTGGCCGTGGCCGGCCTGGAGGAAAAGGTCATCACCCCCGGCACCGTCATCAACTGCACCGGCTCCATGCACTTAGGCGATCACGAGTTTCACTGCTGGCGCAAGAATGGCCACGGCCCCATGAACCTGCACCGGGCCATGGTGCATTCCTGCGACATCTATTTCTACGAGGTGGGCCGGCGTCTGGGGATTGAGCGCATCCATGAGTGGAGCCGGCGCTTCGGCCTGGGCGCGGCCACCGGCCTCGATCTGGACAAGGAGATGCCGGGCCTGGCGCCTTCCTCGGCCTGGAAAAAGGCGCGATTCCATCAGCCCTGGCGTGAAGGCGATACGATCTCGGTAGCCATCGGCCAGGGTTATAATCTCACCACTCCCATCCAGATGGCCCGGGTGGTGGCGGCCATTGCCAACGGCGGCATCGTCTATAAACCCTATATCGTGGAGAAAGTGGAAAGCCCGGCCGGGGAGGTTCTCTACCAGGCCAAGCCCGAGGTGCAATCCCGCCTGGGGGCCAGCCCGGCCACCCTGGAGGCGGTGCGCCAATCCCTGGTGGGGGTGGTCAATGACGGCACGGCCAAGGCCGCCCGCCTGCCTAACATCCAGGTGGCCGGCAAAACCGGCACGGCCCAGGTGGTCGCCATCGATCGGGATAATCCCAAAAAGAAGCAAGCCCGGGGCAGGGAAGATCACGCCTGGTTCGTGGCCTACGCCCCGGCCGACAACCCCCGGGTGGCCGTCGCAGTCTTGGTGGAGCACGGCGGCCACGGCGGCTCCCAAGCCGCTCCCCTGGCCAGCCGGGTCATCAAGGCCCGCCTGTCCGAACCCAAGGTGGCCCAGGCGCAATAGGTTTTTCAACGTCTGGTTCCCAAGTTGAACTTGGGAACCCAATGGTTACCCAGGCTGCGCTTGGGAATCTTCCCATGCCGGACAATGCTCGGGGACGTTACCAAAGACCTCACTTTTCAAGGTAGTTCCTCATGGACCATTGGCCCACCCGTAACATATTAAAAGTTCAGTGGGGCGGGCCTCCGTGCCCGCCAGGTGGGGTGCGCGGTGCGCACCCTACATTAACCTTAAACCATGAACTTTTCTCAATTACAACCAGCCCCGCGATACCTTCCTGACTCATAACCACCCCGCCTCCTGCCAGCCGTACTCGCCGATGAGACGCACGAAGCGGCAGCCGCCGTGGGACTCGAACTTCAGCCCCTCGGTGGTCTTGCGGACGCAGGTCAAGGTTTGGGACCACCGGTCCCCCACGGGAATCACCAGCCGCCCGCCCAGGGCCAACTGCTCCGTCAGGGGCCGGGGCACCTGGGGGGCGCCAGCGGTGACGATGATGGCCTCAAACGGCATTTCCTCGGGCCAGCCCAAGGTCCCGTCCCCTACCCGGGTCGTGATGTTGGTGTATCCCAGCGAGGCCAGAACCCGCTCCGCCTGGGCCAAAAGCGACCCCACCCGGTCCATGGTATAGACGTGGGCCGCCAGCTCCGCCAGGATGGCCGCCTGGTAACCCGAACCGGTGCCGATTTCCAGCACCCGGTCCGTGTCCTTGAGCTCCAACATCTCGGTCATCAGAGCCACGATATAGGGCTGGGAGATGGTCTGGTCCTCCCCGATAGGCAGGGGATAGTCACCGTGGGCCTGGTCCCACAGGGCCGACGGGATGAAGCGGTGCCGGGGCACTTTTTTCATGGCCGCCAACACCCTGGAGTCGGACACCCCCCGGGCCGCGATCTGGGTCTCTACCATCCGGTGGCGCATAGCGGTGTAGTGGTCTTCGGGCATTAGTTATCCTCTTGACACCAGTATCGGCGGGGGCGACCGCGAAATTTGCAGGTAAAGGTGACTCTGATCATGATATTTTTCATCTCACCGATTAAGTTAAGGCTTGTGCAAGCAGAAATCTCGTTTTCAAAGACAGGTCGAGAGGATTTTTCATTTTATCCAGCGGGAAAGCAAGGGGAAAAAGGGGAGTAGCGACTATGAAATCATGGAGGCGCCGGCATCTCGCCGGCGCATATGAACCAGTCGTAGGGTGCGTTTTACGCACCCTATATATTCCGGCCCTTCATCGGCGGTGCGGAGAAGGCACCCTACAGAACTTTTGCGGTTTTTGATATATTCTATCCATGGAATATATGGATAAATGCCGCCACCACCCGGACCGGGACGCCTGCGTCGTGTGCCAGAAAATGGAGGTCGCTTACTGTCAGGAGTGCCTGGACGCCTGCCGGGCCTGCACCGACCCCTGCCTCTACTGCAAATTCCGCCAAAGCTGCGTCATCTGGGAACTCTGCCGCAAGGAAGCCCGGAAGCGGTGCAAGGAAAATGAAGAGGAAAAGGCGAAAGGGGAAAAAGGCGAAGCGGGTTAAGAATCAAAGAATTGGTGCCACCGGCGTCTCGCCGGTGCTTGGCAGTGCCCCAGAAGCACCCCGAACGGCGGGCAGTGCCCTCATTACTAGGTTAGCCATCCTCAGCGGCTGGCGGAAGTTCGGCGGGATTAATCCTTAAAACATCGACTTCATGACTTGCCATGTACTCGCCGTTCAACAGCACCTCAAACCGAAGCACTCCCGGCTCATT
>JAUSOZ010000220.1 GCA_030655955.1 Deltaproteobacteria bacterium | reverse complement strand
GAAGAAATCGCCTGAATTTTTCTCGAGTCTTCCATAAGTCTATCTTCCGGACGCGGGCGCCTTGCCGAAGTTGATGCACGCCGGGAAGGAGACCGGATCTGCGGCGGGGAGTATAAGCCCCAACCGGACCAGCTTATTTCGGATTGACTGGCCAGGAGTCCGGTTCATAGTCGTACCGGAAGCCATCTCCCCCTCACGGCCTTCCTCGAGACAGTGTTGCCTGGACGATATTCCCTCGGTAAACCATACCCAGGAGCCGGCCATCCTTATTCCAGGTTACCATCCCACAACTATTCTTAACTGCTTGCCCCCTTGGTGCCGGTGCGCGAATGGTAGTAGCCGATGATATCTCGTTTGGAAATCATGGCGATGATCTCGTCCGGGGCCTCTTCCTTCACCACCGGCAGTTCGTCCACGTTCAACAGCACCATCTTGTCCAGGGCCTCTTGGAGAGACTCGTTTCCAAATACCCGGACCACGTTCGGCGTGGCCACGTCCTTGGCGACAATCAGCTGGCGGAGGCTCTCCTCGAACATCACTTCCCGGATGTCGTTAATGGAGAGGATTCCCGTCACCCTGCCACCCAATCCAACCACCGGGAAGTAATTTTGCTGGGAATGCGCCATAACCTCGAGGAGTTGGCCCAGAGGCATTTTCTCCCCCACCACCACCACCGGGTGCGGTTCTACCGCGTCATCCACAGACATTTTTTCCAACAGGCCCCGGGTAAACTCGGTGGTATGGGCCGGGGAAGCCAGCCGGGTCACCACCTGCTTTTCATACAGGCTGACTTTGCCCAACAGGAGATAGGAGATGGTGGACACCAGCATCAGGGGCACCAAGAGGGTGTAGCTGGCGCACATCTCACAGGCCATGATGATGGAAGCCACCGGCACCTTGGCCACCCCGGCAAAGAAGCCGCCGATGCCCACCAGGACAAAGGAATTGGGGTGGATGACCCATCCCGGCGCCACCTGATGCCCCAGATAGCCGAAGGCCCCTCCCAGCATGGCCCCCATGAAGACCGAGGGGCCGAAGACGCCGCCGCTGCCGCCGGAACCGATGGTGCAGGAGGTGGCGGCAATCTTCATGAAGACCAACAGGAGCATGGTGCCCCAAAAGATTTTGCCCTCCAGGGCCGCCTGGATCCAGCCATAACCCCCGTCCATCACCTGGGGGACCATGAAGGCGATCACTCCCAGCATCAGTCCCCCCAAGGCGGGTTTCAAGGCGGTGGGGATTTTCACCGGTTTAAAGAACCGGTCCCGGGCGACATTGTAAAACAGCTTCACGTAGACATAGCCCACCAAGGCGCACAGTACGGCAAAAATGGCATAGGGCAGCAGTTCCACCGGCTGGAAATCCACCGGTCCCGGAAAAAATAAGGCGGTGCGGCCGAAATATTGGTCAAAGATGGACGAGGCCACAATTGAGGAGACTATGCAGGGGAGAATGGCTTCAGATTCGAATTCCGTTTCCCGGTACAGGACCTCGGGGGCGAACAGCGCCGCACCCAGGGGGGCATGGAAGATGGCCCCGATGCCGCCGGCGGCGCCGGCCAGCACCAGGATGCGCCGGTCGCGCGATTTGAGCTTCAAGACCGTCGCCATGAAGGACCCGAAACCGGCGCCGATCTGGGCAATGGGCCCCTCTTTGCCGGCCGAGCCGCCGCTGCCGATGGTCAGCGCTGACGCCAGAATTTTGACCAGGGGCACGCGCTTGCGAATATAGCCACCCCCACGATGAAAGGCCTCGATCATGGCATCGGTCCCATGACCTTCGGCCTCGGGGGCAATATAATAAACCATGATCCCGGAGATCAAGCCCCCCAGGGCCGGAATCACCAGAAAGAGCCAGGAACGGGCCGAGGCCAATGCCGTCACGGTGGAGGCCTCCGAGCCTCGCACCGGTTCTATGAAACCCGTGGGCAACTGCAGCAAGAAATGCAGTGACCACCGGAGCAGTTCTTCAAAAAAAATGGCTCCCAAGCCCGAGACGATCCCCACCGCAATGCTCATCAGCGGCCAGCGAAATTGGCTCGACCACCCGTAACGCTCCGGGCTCATAAGACTCGTAATCCATCGAGAAAATATACCAGGCATCAATAGGTTCCTAAGACCTTAGATTTTAGTCAGCAAGAGAATATTACTCCGTAACCCAAGCAAGCTTTTGTGGCCGGTGCGGCATATCTTCCCGGGGATAGACTATAAACGGCAACCGGTGCGAGCCGCGGCCTCACCGCTTGAATCTGATGTCGCGGTGGTCCAGCAGTTTGTAGAGCCCGACCTTACAGGCATCGGTAAGTAAAAAGGCGATGATACAGTAACCCCAAATGAAGCCCGCCAGCTTCCAGCCGATGGGAGCTACATACCAGCCATAGACTACAAGCAGGGTCGCCAGACCTTTGGTGAGGACGGAAGACCAAAAAAGGATGCCGCTGGGCCGGATAGACCAGAAAGGCCCCCGGGTGCGGGCCAAAAAGATGGTGAGATGACCGGCCACGGCCAATTTCAGAAAGATAAACGATTGCACCACCAAAGCGGGCAGATGCAGGATCTGGCTGGCGACATAGAACATGAAAAATGAGGAAATCACCCCGATCAGACCCAGCAGGGTGGCCATCCCCAGGACCACGCGCATGTCCCATCTTTCCGGTTCGTTGCTGTATTTCACCCGGTCATAGGCGATGGCCATAATGGGCGCATCGTTGAACAGGGCCAGCAGCACGATCATCACGGCGGTCACCGGATAAAAATTGAAAATCAAGATGGTCAGGGCGATGAAAAACAGGACCCGGATGGTTTCGGCAATGCGGTAGATGGCGTAACTGTTCATCCGCTGGAAGATCTTGCGGGATTCCTTGATGGCGTCGATGATGACTGATAATCCCGGCTTGGTCAGGACAATGTGGGCCGCGGACTTGGCCGCATCGGTGGCGCCCGCCACGGCTATACCGGCGTTGGCTTTCTTCAGGGCCGGGGCGTCGTTGACGCCGTCCCCGGTCATGCCGACGATATGGCCCAGGCTTTGCAAAAGTTGCACAATCTGGTACTTGTGCTCGGGAAAGACCCGGGCGAAGCCGTCAGCCTGTTCCACGACCTCGGAAGCTTCCAGGATAGGCCGGTCCAGGAAGGCCGAAGCGGGCTGGATGTTGGTGCCCAGGTGGACTTGCCGGGCGATTTCTTTGGCCACGGCCTCATGGTCGCCGGTGACCATCTTCACCTCAACGCCCATGGCTTGTGCGGTCTGGATGGTGGCGGCCGAATCTTCCCGGGGCGGATCGTACAAAGGGATCAGGCCGATAAACTCCCAGGTCTGGTCGGCATCCTGGCGGGCCACTGCCAGGGTGCGCATGCCGCCATGGGCAAAGTCATCAATCAGCTCTCCCGCCTGGCTCGACAGAGCCGAATCGGCGCCGACCAGTTCCAGGATAACCTGGGGCGCCCCCTTGGCCACCGTGAACGGACCGGCATCGCCCTCACATTGAGCTTCGCTGCGCTTACTCACCGGGTCGAAGGGCTTATAGACCTTCACCTCACAGGACTTCGGGGTATCGCCGGCGATGGCCTTGAATTTACTGAAGATAGCTGCATCGATGGGGTCCAGGTCTTCTTCCCGGGAAGCCAGGGTGGCGAAAAAAAGCAGGTCCGTTGCCGTGAATCCCCCCCAGGGCTTCACTTCTCCCACGGTAAGCTCATTTTTGGTAATGGTGCCGGTTTTATCGGAACATAAAACATCCATGCCGGCCATTTCTTCGATGGCCAACAGCTTGCTGACGATAGCCTCTTTTTTGGCCAAGGCGATGGCCCCCACCGCCATGGTGACTGACAACACCGCCGGCAGCGCCACCGGAATGGCCGCCACCGTTAACACCAGGGCGAATTGCAGGGTCATCATCAGGTCTTCATGACGGAATAGGGCCGCCAGAAAGATGACCGCCACCAGCAGCACCGCCAGGACAATGAGATAGTTGCCGATCTTGATAACCGCCTTCTGGAAATGGCTCTGGGTCTTGGCTTCTTCAACCAGCTTGGCGGTTTTACCGAAGTAGGTGTTCATGCCGGTGGCGGTCACCACCGCATCCATTTCCCCCTGGCGGATATTGGCGCCGGCGAAAGCCGTGTCGCCCACGTGCTTTTCCACGGGCAGGGATTCGCCGGTCAGGGTGGACTCGTCAGCCAGGAGGTAAGCGCCGGAAAGCAGTTGCAAATCAGCCGGCACGATATCACCCAGCCGCACCCGCACCCAATCTCCGGGGACCAGTTCCCGGGCGGCAATCTCTTGCCAGCGGCCATCGCGCTTGACTCTCGCCTCCAGGGCCAATCTTTGCTTGAGCAATTCTATGGCATTGTCGGCCTTGTGCTCTTGCCAGAAGCCCACCACCGCATTCAATACGAGCAAGACCATGATGACGCCGAAGTCTTCCCAGTGATGGATAACCGCGGAAAGAATGGCGGCAACTTCAATCATCCAGGGGATCGGGCCCCAGAAATATCGGAGGAATTTCAGGACTGGATTGATTTTCTTCTCGATGATCTCGTTATAACCATAGGTTTGCAGGCGCTCTTGCACCTCCGTTGCCGCAAGACCCTCTTCCCGGGTCGAAAGCTTTGCCAAGATTTCTGGCTCAGTCGTCGTTTTTGGTTCTTCTTCGGGCATAGGTTCACTCTCCACTCCGGCTGAAGGAGAAGTTCGATTATCCCTTAACTACGCCGGTAAAATAGAGTTAGGCTCTGATCCATTCCCAGGCTTCCGAGAGCTGCTCGGCGGAAAAGACTCTGGCCTCCCCTTGCATCAGGGGTGCAAAGAGCTTCAGGCCCAGTTGCATCCATTTAGGTCCGCCCACCATGGCCATCTTCTCAAAGTCATCTTTGTGGGGCAAGAAGAATTTGGCATCGTCCCACATGGCGCCCGCCTCCATACCCGCAAACTCCTCATCCAGGCAGCAGAGTAATCGGACTTTGCCGTGCTGGTGCATCAGGGCTTCCAGACTGGGAATCAGGATCTCTTGGTAGTCCCGATCCGTCAGCTTGCCGGCAATCCTTAACCCGATAATTTTTCCCTCGCTTTCGGGCATGATCTGCAGCATGGTTCTCCTCCTGAATAGAAAAGTTGTTCGTATTCCGACTGCCAGGTCTAGGTGATCTAATGGTAATGCTTCCCGGGACTGAAAAGGGCGGAGGCCGGCACCCAGATGACAGGCTTGATTTTATTCAATCAATAGTTTATAAATATAAACCAATATCTCAATATTATCAAGGGATGGCAGGGATGTTCCGATTAGATAACCTGATTTCTTTAACATACCAGGAATTTGGTCAGATGTTAGACGCCTCTGGCGAAAAACTCTACAGAAAAATCATGCTGGCCCTGGGGGTGGAAACCGACAGGGAACTGGCCCAGAAGCTGGGCATATCCGAACAGGCGGTGAATAATGCCAAACGGCATGGCAAAATTCCTGACCGGTGGCTGCTGTATGCGGTGTGTCATTCCGGCTTCGCTTTGCCCCTGTTATTGACCCTCACCGACCTGGAGCTCAGCCGGGCCCTCACCGATAAAAGCCGCTACGCCTTCAAATTGGTGCCAGTGATTAAATCCTTGCAGGATCTGAGAGATGAAAATTACGGGCAATGCATTACTGCTTATCTGGCCCTGCAACAATATGAACTCCATAAAGCCAGCGCCGCAGAAGATGAACTGGTGGCCCTGGTGATGGCCGAACCTACCCTGGGGCCGACCATTAAGCCGGGAGATACCGTCATTATCAGCCTGACCCAGCGGCAATTCACCCAAGGCGGCATTTTCGTGGTCAATCTCGACGGCACCCAACTCCTGTGCCGGTTGAGCAAACTGCCGGGTAGATTCCGCATCGCCTTTGATAATCCGCAGATAAAAGATTTTGAGTCAAAGGAAATAGATATTCGCGGCCGGGTCTTGTGGCTTTCCCAGGCGGTTTAGAGACCAGTAGCTTTGGTTAACCAGCCTGCTGACTGCCTTGATTTACCTTTAGCGTTATCAAAAAGCCGGTATAATCGGCCTCAAACTTCAGCCTGGAGGAAGATATGCCTTATCGGAAGAAAGTCGCGGACCTGATGATTCGTTTGGAGGATTATCCTCATATTCCCTACTGGTACACCCTGCGCCAGGCCATGGCCATCGTCCGGGAGGCGGCCATCAAGTTCGAAGGCACTTTCGAGCCCCGATCGGTGTTGGTATTCGATGAAAAATATCACCTCCTGGGGATCTTGACCCTCAAAGATATCATCCGGGGTCTGACCCCAAAACTGCTCCAAGGTCCGGTGGCCAAAATGCAAGCCGCTTTTGACTTGGATTCAACCCTCTCAGACCTGGAGGCGGACATCTCCGGCCCCAAGATCAAGGAGGCCTCCCAGACCGCGGTGAGCGAGGTCATGAGTCCCATCAAGGCCACGGTGGACGCCGGCGACACCCTGGCCAAGGCCCTCTTTTTGATGGTCAAGGAAGACGTGAGCCGGATGCCGGTCATGGCCGAAGAAAAAGTCGTGGGCATCATCCGGCTGAGCGACCTGTTCCAGGAGATCTCCGGCTTCGTTCTCAGCGACTAATGGTTTTCCCACGTCCCAAGCAGAGTTAGGCAAGCCGATCTCTATCTGGCTGTCTCTGGTTCACCGGGCCGCATCTCGGCCCTTTCGGGAGGTTCTTGTGAAGCAGACCGAGAAGTTCGATCCCAACCTGCCGGCTAAGGACCCTTTCTGGTTTCGGGAGTGTTTTTTGATGCCCATGCCCCTGGGCCAGAAGGCCATCAACCTCCGGGAGCTCTTGCACATCTTGCGGGAAGTCGACGAGTCGGTGATTTACTACCATCTCGTGCAATCCCGCCTGACCGTCACCCAGCCGGTGGTGGAATATCCCAATGAATTCGCCTTATGGGCCGCCACCGCCCTGCAGGACAGCAAGCTGGCGGAAAAACTCAGCTCCTTTGATCCCTTTGATTATGACAATATGGAGGAAGTCCGGGGGGCGATGGTGGACATCATGGAAGAATATCTGTGGGATTTGCCCAGTGTACCCTGGGCCCACGCCGGGTTTGAGTTTCATTTCTGCGAAGCCTCCATGGTGGTCATTCGCTCCGAGACCCCGGCCAATACCCTGAAGGATTTTTGCCAGGGTCTGGGGAAGGTGGGGCTGGATTCGGTTTATTACCATTTTTTTGAAGCCCGCCGCCGCCTGGGAACGCGCCAACTAGATGACTTTTCCTACTGGATGGAAACCAATTTCGGCCTGCCGGAGTTGGTGAAGGCGATTCGGGATATCGACGCCTACTTCTATACCTTGAGAGAAATTCGGGACACCTTGCTGGTATTGATCCGTGAGCATTTGGGAGAACTCTGTGGTTACCCTCAGTGATTATACCGCGATTGTCGGTGAGGAAGTGGTCGGTCAGCTCTACCGCCTGGCGGAGGCCCTGGGGCCCCGGCGCTTCGTCCATGTCAATTCCACCCGCAGCGGCGGGGGGGTGGCGGAGATCCTTTCCCGGGCCGTGCCCTTATTGAACCAGTTGGGCTTGGATACTCTCTGGGAGGTAGTCCAGGGCGACCCCGACTTTTTCGAAGTTACCAAGTCCTTTCACAATGCCTTGCAGGGCCAGGACGTCCGGGTGTCCCAGTCCCTGTTGGAGCACTACAAGGACATCAATCGGGAGAACGCCCGGAAGTTTACCTGGGAGGCCGACTTCGTCCTGGTGCACGACCCGCAGCCGGCCTGGCTCATCAATGAAATGCGCTCCCAGGCCAAACACTGGATCTGGCGCTGTCATATCGACGTCTCCCGGCCCAACCTCAAGATCTGGAAGTTCCTGCAGGAGATCGTCAGCCAATATGACGCCTCGGTCTTTTCCATGGCGCAATTTGCCCAAAACCTGCCCCATCCCCAATATCTTATCCGCCCCTCCATCGACCCTCTGAGCGAAAAGAACCGGGACCTGACCCCGGAGGAAATCCAGCAGGTCCTGGACCGTCTGCAAATTGAGCGGGACAAGCCCATCATATTACAAGTATCCCGGTTCGATACCTTTAAGGACCCGGTGGGGGTAATTCAGGCCTTCCGCATGGTGCGCAAACATACGCCTTGCAAGTTGGTGTTGGCCGGAGGCGAGGCCACGGATGACCCGGAAGGTCCCCGGACCTTAGCGGAGGTCATGGAAGCGGCCCACGGCGAGCCGGACATTCAGGTGCTCTTGTTGCCCGCCGATGCCCATCACGAAGTCAACGCCCTGCAGCGCGCCGCGGATATTATCCTGCAGAAATCCACCCGGGAAGGCTTTGGCCTGACGGTCACCGAGGCCATGTGGAAAGGCAAGCCGGTCATCGCCAGCGCCGTGGGGGGCATTGTCCTGCAGCTCCGGGATTATAGTACCGGTTTCCTGGTCAATTCCCCGGAGGGCTGCGCCTTCCGCATCCGCTATTTACTGCACCGCCCGGAGATGGCCGCACGCATGGGGAAAATGGCCAAGGAATTTGCGCGGCAGCACTTTCTCATCACCCGCACTCTCCGGGATTATTTGACGCTCCTGTCGCTGCTGGAAAACCCCGGCAGCCAGCTCATCGAACTCTGATCTCGAGGCGAAGTCTTGCAGCAAAAAGGGAGATTAATGGTGACATACGGCAGCTTGGGGGCTACTTATCTGGGAGATGGGCACTGCCGTTTCCTGGTGTGGGCGCCATTGGCGGAGCAAGTGGAGGTGCATCTCGTCTCCCCCAGAGAGGAGCTTGCGCCCCTCAAGAGAGGGGAACGGGGTTACTTCTCCGCCGTGATTGCCGGCGTGGAACCGGGCAGCCACTATTTTTACCGGCTCAACGGACAGCAGGACTTCCCGGATCCGGCCTCCCGGTTTCAGCCCCAGGGGGTGCACGGGCCGTCCCAGGTGGCGGCGCCGGGTTTTTCCTGGGGCGACGGCGCTTGGTCCGGCCTACCCCTGAGAGATTACGTTATTTATGAACTGCACGTGGGGACCTTCACCCCGGAAGGGACCTTTGACGCGATCATCCCCCACTTGGACGACCTGAAAAACCTCGGCATCACGGCCTTGGAACTCATGCCCGTGGCCCAGTTTCCCGGCGGGCGCAACTGGGGCTACGACGGGGTTTATCTTTTCGCGGTGCAGAACAGTTACGGCGGCCCTTACGGTCTCAAAAGGCTGGTAGACGCCTGCCATCAACGGGGCCTGGCAGTGGTCCTGGACGTGGTTTACAACCACCTGGGCCCCGAAGGCAACTACCTGGCCAACTATGGCCCCTATTTTACCCAGCGCTACCGCACCCCCTGGGGGCCGGCCCTCAACTTCGACGGCCCGGACAGCGACGAGGTGCGGCGCTTCTTCATCGACAACGCCCTCTTTTGGAGCTCTGAATATCATATTGACGCCTTGCGCCTGGACGCCCTGCATGCCATTGTGGATCTGTCGCCGCAACCATTTGTGGCCGAACTGGCCCAAACGGTGCGCCGGACTCGAGAGCGCCGGAACCGGAAATTCTATCTGATGGCCGAGAGCGACCTCAACGATGTGCGCCTGGTGCGTTCTCCCGACCTTGGGGGGTATGGTCTGGATGGACACTGGAATGATGATTTTCACCATGCGTTGCATACCTTGCTGACCGGAGAGCAGACCGGCTATTATGCGGATTTCGGACGTCTGGAGCAGCTCGCCAAGGCCTGGCGGGAAGGGTTCATTTATGCCGGGGAATATTCTCCTTATCGGCGCCGCCGCCACGGCTCCTCTTCCCGGGATATAGCGGCAGAGCGCCTGGTGGTGTTCGCCCAAAACCACGACCAGATAGGCAATCGCCTGGGAGGCGAGCGTCTCAGTCAACTGGTTTCCTTCGAGGCCTTGAAGCTGGCCGCCGGAGCGATGCTCTTATCCCCTTTTCTGCCCCTCCTGTTCATGGGGGAGGAATATGGGGAGGCGGCGCCATTTTGGTATTTTGTCAGTCACTCCGATCCGGCCCTCATTGAGGCCGTACGCCAGGGGCGAAAAGCAGAGTTTGCGGCCTTCGATTGGCCGGGCGAACCTCCCGACCCCCTGGATGAGGCAACTTTTGCCCGGGCCAGGCTTGACCACAGTCTGCGCCAGGAGGGAGAGCACCGGGTTCTCCGGGAATTTTACCGGGAATTGCTCCGGCTGCGTCAGGAATTGAATTCTTTGACCGACCTGGGCCGTCAGGATCGGCAAGTGGAGGCATATGAGCGCCAAAAGGTTTTGTGGGTGCGGATGAACGGGGAGTTGGCCCAGGCGGTGATTGTGGCCCATTTTGGCCAAGAGCCGCTGGATCTGTCTCTCCTCTGGCCGGAGGGCGACTGGCATAAGGGGCTGGATTCGGCCGCGACGCGCTGGGGGGGCCCGGGCAGTCAGGCGCCGCCGGTGATCCAGGGAGATAAGGAGATCTGCCTCCGGCTGCCGCCGCTCTCCCTGATGGTCTATCTGCGCCAGGATTCATGCTGATGGAAAAGTATATTTGCATCCACGGCCATTTTTACCAGCCCCCCCGGGAAAATCCCTGGCTCGAGGCCATCGAACTACAGGATTCAGCTTATCCCTACCACGATTGGAATGAGCGCATCGCGGCGGAATGCTATGCCCCCAACACTCTGTCCCGCATCTTGGACGGCGAAGGCCGCATCATCCGGCTGCCCAACAACTACGCCAAGATGAGCTTCAACTTTGGGCCCACCCTGCTGGCCTGGATGATGGACAAGGCTCCCGAGATTTATGAGGCCGTTCTGGCGGCCGACCGTCAGAGTCAAGAACAATTTTCCGGGCACGGCTCGGCCATGGCCCAGGCCTACAGCCACATGATTATGCCCCTGGCCAACCGCCGGGACAAGTACACCCAGGTGCTCTGGGGAATCCGGGATTTCGAGCACCGTTTCGGGCGGCGGCCGGAGGGCATGTGGCTGCCGGAAACCGCAGTGGACCTGGAGACCCTGGAGATCATGGCCGAATTGGGGATCCGCTTTACCATCCTATCGCCCCGCCAGGCGCACAAGGTCCGCAAGATCGGCCGAGGTCACTGGCGGGACGTGAGCGGCGGCCGGATCGACCCCACCACGGCGTATCGTCTCAAGTTGCCTTCGGGTCGAACCATCAACCTGTTTTTTTATGACGCCCCCATCTCCCAGGGGATCGCTTTCGAGGACTTGCTGGAGCGGGGCGAGAACCTGGCCTCGCGTCTGGTCAACGCCTTCTCTCATGAACGGCCCTGGCCCCAACTGGTGCATATCGCCACGGATGGGGAAACCTACGGGCACCATCGCACCCACGGCGACATGGCCCTGGCCTATGCCTTGGAATACCTGGAAACCGAAAATTTCGCTCGCCTCACCAACTACGGGGAGTTTTTAGAGAAACACCCGCCCATCTTCGAAGTAAGGATTTTCGAGAATTCTTCCTGGAGTTGTGTCCACGGGGTGGAGCGCTGGTGGAAGGATTGCGGCTGCAACAGCGGCATGCGCCCCGGGTGGAGCCAGGCCTGGCGGACGCCCCTGCGGGAAGCCCTGGACTGGCTGCGCGACACCCTGGCGCCCCAGTATGAGAAAAAAGCCTCCCGGTTTCTGAGAGACCCCTGGGCCGCCAGAGACGATTATATCTCCATCATCCTCAAACGCGACCGCCAGGAAGTGGCGCATTTTCTGGAGCAGCACGCCTCCCGTAAGCTCAATCCCCGTGAACAGAGCCTGGTCCTAAAACTCCTGGAGATGCAGCGCCATGCCATGCTGATGTACACCAGCTGCGGCTGGTTCTTCGACGAACTTTCGGGTCTGGAAACCGTGCAGATCCTGCAGTATGCCGGCCGCGTGGTCCAACTGGCCCGGGATACCTTGGGACACGACCCTGAAGCCAAATTCCTCCAACGGCTTGAGCGCGCCAAGAGCAATATCCCGGAACATGGAGACGGCCGCCGGATTTTCGAGAAGTTCGTCAAACCCGCCATGGTTGACCTGCTCACCGTGGGAGCCCATTACGCCATCAGTTCCCTCTTCGAAGACTATCAAGTCCAAGACCGCATTTTTTGCTATACTATTGACCAGGAAGACTACCGGCTGGCGGAGGCGGGCAAGGCCAAGCTGGCGGTGGGGCGGATACGGGTGACCTCGGATATTACCTGGAATTCCGCCGATATCAGCTTCGCAGTGCTGCACTTCGGCGACCACAACCTCTGCGGCGGCGTGCGGGAGTTCCAGGGGGAGGGCGCCTACGGGACCATGGCCTGGGAAGTGGCTGAGGCCTTTGCCTGGGCGGACTTTCCCAAGACCTTGCGCCGCATCGATCAGCACTTCGGAGACTCGACCTATTCCTTGAGGTTCCTCTTCCGGGACGAACAGCGTAAGATCCTGGACCAGATTATGGCCTTGAGTCTGGAAGAGACCTGGTCCGCTTATGGCCGGCTCTACACCCACAACGTGCCCTTGATGCGATTCCATCGGGAACTGGGGGTTCCCCTGCCCCGGCCTTTTCTGGCCACGGCGGAGATTGTCCTGAATCGTTACCTGCTCGAGGCCTTCCAGGCGCCGGAATTGGACCTGCAGCTTATCCGCAGCCTCCTGGAAGAAGCGCGGCTGTTACAGATCGTGCTCGATGGGGCAGGATTGGAGTATGCCCTGAGGAAAGCCATCGAACGCCTGGGCGAGAGATTCCGGCAATACCCCCTTGATTTGGAATACTTGCAGCAATTGGAGGCCGCAATGGCCCTGGAGACGGAATTGCCATTTGAGGTGCATCCCTGGAGAGTACAGAATATCTATTATGAAATACTGCACTCCGTCTATCCCCAGCAACGCCGGGAGTCGGAACAGGGACAGGGGGAGGCCCGTAACTGGGTGGAACATTTTACGGCTTTAGGCACCAAGCTCTCGGTAAGAGTGGACTAAGCACAACAGTCCATAAATTCGTTAGCGTATTTCTTGCGCGGTGAAGATTACTTCCCCCTCACCCTAGCCCTCTCCCCCATTGGGGGAGAGGGGAAAAGATGGGAGCGGTTTAAGGTCCTGGCGTCATTAAACTCGGCGACCTGACTACCCCCTCTCCCCCCGCTTCGGGGGGAGAGG
>JAUSOZ010000214.1 GCA_030655955.1 Deltaproteobacteria bacterium | reverse complement strand
ACAATTTGCCCGCGCTGGATTGGTTCTCAGCTTCAACTCCCCCACAGTTGCCGGGCGGTCTGGGCCCGCAGGGTTTCCCGCTGGCGTTCGATGATGCCGGCAAAAGTTTGATCGAAGCGCACCCGGCCGTCGGCCCGGATGACCACGAAACCGCCCGGGGGCAGGTCCGGGTCAGCGGCCCAGGCCAGGTGGCAGCCCCGCGCGGCGCTCACCTCGTCCAGCAGGTCCGGGGAAAGCCATTGAGCTTCCTCAGGGTGGGCCATAACCCGGAAGTCCTCCCCTTCCAGTTGCTGGAGCGCGCCCAGGAGCGTGGCCCGGAGCCAGTCCCGGTAGCCGGCGGTGTCCCGGAAGGCCTGGAGTTGGGCCTGGGCCTGGCCAAAAACCTCGGTCAACCAGGTTTCTTTGGTCTGGGAAACTCGCCGTTTGCCCTCCAGTTCGGCCCGGTCAATGAGGTTCCGGGCCGAGAGTTTGGCCTGGGCCTCTACCTCGGCTTTGGTCCGGGCCAGGGCTTCCTGGCGGCTGGCCTCGGCCTCGATCAACCGGCGGTCCGCTTCTTCCCGGGCCCGGGCCAGGATCTGGTCCACTTCAGCCGTGGCCTGGGACGTGATGGCCTGACAGAGGAGTTCCACCTGGTCATAAAGTGGCATAAATCAATCACCTATTGTGGGGGCGGACCCAGTATAGTGTTTCACAATTAACGTGACCCTGAAAAAGCTGGTCTTCCCCCCTTTCTTAAAGGGGGGTTAGGGTGGATTTTATAACCACTTGAAATCACCCTTAATCCCCCTTTTCCAAAGGGGGACTTAAGCTGCAGAGTCCGGCTATCCGTATCTGCTTTCATGTCCAGTTCTATGATACGGACCACCCGATGTCCGCCCTCCTCGGGCACCCCGGCCGGGGCCGCAGCCGGCTCACTTGGGTATCCCCATAAGGGTTCGCAAGCGCTCCAGGAGCGACTGGCCGCCGGGCAGTGGCCCTTTCAGGTCCGGAATCTCCAGGATTAGGGGCGGCCGCCCTTCCTGCCGCACAGCGTCCACCTCGGCGCGGATCTCCCGGGCCACCCGCTCGGTGATCAGCACCAACCCCACCCTGGGGTCAGCCCGGCCCTGGGCCAGCAACTGCCGGGCCTCGGCGGCATTGTCCGCCGCCCCGCCGGGAATCCCGGCCAGGGCGAAGGCCAGCAGGGTGCGGCCATCGGCGATGACAAAAAACCCCTGGTCTTTGATGGCGCTCTCCTTGAAGCAGTAGTCAGTAGTCAGTTGCCAGTAGTCAGTAAGAAATCTTGCCTCAAAAATTTTTAATTAACTGAGGGTCTCATTTCAGGCTGAAGTCGCCCTTGAGACTCACAACTCACAACTGACCACTGACTACTGGCTACTGGCTACTGCTCCTAAACCCTGCCCAGGATCATGATGGCCACGATCAGGCCGTAAATGGCCAGTCCTTCGGCCAGGCCCACGAAGATCAGGGCTTGGGCGAAGAGTTCCGGTTTTTCGCTGATGGCCCCCATGGCTGCGGCTCCCACCACGGCCACGGCTATTGCGCCCCCCAGGACCCCCAGGCCGGCGGCGATGGCTGCGGACATGTAAGCCCACTTCACCACCTCCGGATTCTGGGCGACGGCGCTGGTCTGGGCCCAGGCCAGCGGCAGCCAGCCTAACCCGAGAACCAGGATTGCCAGGCCGGTCCAGAGGCCATATTTTAGCTTGTTGGTCATCGAACTCTCCTTCCTCGCCCTTACCGAGCGTGATAACTCTATAATTTCTTTAG
The DNA here is from genome assembly GCA_030655955.1 of Deltaproteobacteria bacterium. Taxonomy (GTDB): domain Bacteria; phylum Desulfobacterota; class Desulfobaccia; order Desulfobaccales; family 0-14-0-80-60-11; genus 0-14-0-80-60-11. The sequence continues at coordinate 1,785 of JAUSOZ010000214.1, read as the reverse complement.
CTGAATTATAAATCCCCCCTGCATCCCCCTCTGCCCCAGGAGGACTTGACCGAAGGGTTCTTACCCCCCTTTCCTAAAGCGCAGCATTACCCACAAGTTTTTCTCCTCGGTGGCACAGCCTTTCCAGGCTGTGCTGATAATCCCGCCCAGGATAGAAAGCCTGTGCCACCAAAACCTTCTTGAATCAACTATCTCCTGACTTATGGGCCATGCTCAGTTCCTCAGGGGAGGCTGGGGGGATTTTCTCAAACCACGCTTAACCCCTCCATCACGGCGCCGCGCCTCGCTCCAGAGGTTTGAAGGGCTGCCCGCCGCCATGGAAAAACTTGCTCATGAATTCGTAGTACTCCAGCCGGACAATCTGAATGGAAACCACCAACCCCTCCAGGAGGATGATGACCACGTTGCCGACCACGATGGTGAGCCAGTACACCACCCCGCCGCCGCCCATGCGGTTCAGGGTGTCCGCCAGGGAGAAGACCGCGATGAACAGGCCGGCGTGGGCCAGGGCAAAGGCGGCGATACGGACAAAAGAGATGGTGTTGGCCACGAAGCGGATGGTCCCGTCCACCACCTCGATGATTCCTTCCAGCAATCTGACGCCCGCGCCTTCGGTGACGGCGTCGGCTGGGGGCGGCGCCAGCCACAGGCGCTGCAAGATGTAAATGCTCCCCATGAGCAGGGTGACGCCGGACACCCCCGCAGCCACCCAGAAATCCCATTCCAGGGCCCCCGTGAGCAGGTAGCGCACCCCCAGCCCCGCCAAAACCCAGTAGATCAGGGCCGCCAGCAGCCCGGCCCCGGGCAGGCGCGGGCTTTTGAGACGCAGGGCGTTGATGAAGCCCAGGATCAATCCCAGGCTGATGGCCCCCACCCCGAACAGGACCGCGATCTTGATGAAGTAGTTGATATCTTTCATGGGTGAGAACCACAACACCGGCAGCAGGTCTTCCACCCCGAAGACGCTGCCGTAGAGGAACCCGAAGATGACCGACGCCACCCCGCATTCCATCAGGATGATGCCATAATCGGTGTAGCGGAAAAATCTCCGAAAGATCACGTAGCCCAGGAGAAAGAGCACCGCGCCCTGGCCGACGTCGCCGAACATCAGGCCGAACATGAGCAGGAAACTCATGGCCAAAAACGCCGTGGGCTCCACCTCGCCATACTCGGGGGTGCCGTAGGCCTTGGTCAGGCGCTCGAAGGGCCGGAGCAGATAGGGATTATTGAATAGGATGGGGATCTTCAGGATTCCTTCCCGGGCCCCCGGGATGGCCTCGGCAGAGAGGACCTCCACCTCGGCTTTGTCTCCCAGTTCCTGGGCCAGGGCCTCTTTCAGCTGAGCCACCAGGCTGGCGGGAATCCAGCCGCTCACCAGGTAGGAACGGTCCACCTTGCCGAACAACACCCGGGCCCGGAGCAGGGTGCGGGTCAGGTCGATGCGGTTGCGGATGCGCACCAGCTCCGGGCCAATCTGGTCCCGCAGCCGGGATTGCTGGATACTGAGCTGCTGCCGCGAGGTTTCCAGACTTGCGAGCTGTTTTTTCAAGTCCACCAGGGTTTCGTTCAGGGTGCCGGTGGCCGCCGGCGGCAGCGAGAGCGGCTCGAAGAAGGCCCCCTTCAAGGCCCGGTCCAGAGTCTCCCGGTCCGAGGCCAGCCCCGCCAGCAGGACCAGGGTCCGGGTCTCCTCCTGGACCAGGGGGATCAGGGCGTGATGCATATGTTCCAGGGCCTGCTCCAGCCGGAGGAGATTTTCCCTGGGCAGCCATCCCGGGGTGAGATACG
>JAUSOZ010000212.1 GCA_030655955.1 Deltaproteobacteria bacterium | reverse complement strand
CTGCACGACATCGGCAAGATCGGCATCCCGGACAGCATCCTCCTGAAACCGGGACCCTTGACTGAAGAAGAGTGGAAAATCATGCGGCAGCACCCTGTCAAGGCCTTCCAACTACTGGCCCCCATCGCCTATCTGAAGCCGGCCCTGGACATCCCCTACTGCCATCACGAGAAGTGGGACGGCAGCGGCTACCCCCGGGGGCTGGCAGGGGAGGTGATTCCCCTGGGGGGCCGCATCTTCGCGATTGTGGACGTCTGGGACGCCCTGTCCTCGGACCGGCCTTACCGCGCCGCCTGGCCGCGGGAAAAGATCATTGACCACCTCAAGGAGCAGGCCGGCAAGCACTTTGACCCCCAGGTGGTGGCGGCCTTCCTGGAAATCCTGGCGGAAGACGCCGCGTCCGGTTGACGACGCCTTGGGCTCCGGCGTCTCGGATGGCAAGCCCCTCTCCCCAAACAACCTGAGGGGCTCTCGGCTCCGTTAAAATCGCCGCCACTATCTATAAAGCGGCAGGGGCATACAAGGCTCTACTATCTGCTATAAATCCGCGATATACGGCCCAAGAGAATATTTTGATATGCCCAGCATATCGGTAACCCATGAGAAACTAGTGAAGTTCGTGATCATGGCAAGTGCTACCAAATTGCACTCAAAGGGTGGGACAGGCTTTCCAGCCTGTGCAGGCGCAGGCTAAAGCCTGCGGCTACCCAAAATTGTCCATTGATCACAACTCGGTATTATTCACCTTTAGGCGGCGGGCTTGAGTCGCCGCCGCCGCCCAATACCGCATAGAGCCGCACCTGATTGGCGAGCTTCGTTAGACGGATGGCGATGAGTCCCTGCTGCGCGGTATAGAGAGAGCGTTGCGCATCCAGCACGTTCAGGTAGATGTCTATCCCCTTCTCATAGCGGAGATTGGAGAGCCGGTAGGTTTTCGAGGTGGCATCCACCAGGGACTGTTGCGCCTGTATCTGATCGCCCATGGTCCCCCGTCTGGCCAGGGCATCGGCAACCTCCCTGAAGGCCCCCTGGATCGCCCTCTCGTATTGTGCCACGGCGATCTCCTTGTCCACCTTGGTTACGCTTAGCGCCGACCAGGTGCGGGCATCGAAAATCGGCATCACGATCTGGGGGGCGTAATTCCAGACAAACGAGCCGGATTTAAACAGCCCCGACAGGTCGCCGCTGGCGCTGCCAATGGCGGAGGTGAGCGAAATGCGGGGGAAAAAATTCGCCCGGGCGGCGCCGATATTGGCATTGGAGGCCTTGAGCAAGTTTTCCGCCTGCAGAATATCCGGGCGACGGAGGAGCACTTCGGAGGACGTGCCGGGGGCAACATCCGGCAAGGGTTTGACGGCGCTCAACTCCCCCGGCAACAGGTCGGCCGGCACCATTGAGCCTGCCAGCAGGTTAAGGGCATTTTCAGCTTTCGCAGCCAGTTCCGTGTACCGGGCGATGTCCACCCGGGCCGCATCCACTCTTGTTTGAGCCTGGCGCAGATCCAGTTCGTGTGCCAGCCCCACTTCAAAGCGCCGTCGAATTAACTTGTAGCCGGCCTGCTGGCTCTCGAGGGTGGAGTGGGCCAGTTTGAGGTTTTCCCGATCCGCGGCCAGAGTCAGATAAGCGTAGGCAACTTCGGACACCAGCAATATCTGCGCACTGCGGCGGGCCTGTGCCGTGGCGAAATATTCCTCTAAGGCCTTTTTTCCCAGGCTGCGGATACGGCCGAAGAAATCAACCTCCCAGGAAGTGATGCCCAGATTGACGTCAAACTCCTTCAAGGTCACCAAGCCGTTGGTGCCGGAAATCAAGACGTCTTGCTTGCTTGCCGTGACGCCCGTTTCCACCGTCGGCAAAAGTTCGGCGCGCTGGATACGGTACAGGGCCCGCGCCCGTTCCACATTCAAGGCGGCCACCCGCAGATCACGGTTGTTTTTCAAGGCGGTGGCGATGATCGCTTGAAGTTTTTCACCCGCGAAGAATTCCCGCCATTTTAGGTCGGCGGCAACCGGAGCCCCCTCGGTGGACGGGGTCTCTTTGTAGGCCGGACCACTCGGCCACTCGGCGGGAATCGGGGCTTCGGGCCGAGTGTATTTCGGTATCATGGTGCAGCCGGTGAACAGAACGCCAGTTATCGCCAACAATAACAACAGCTTCTTTATCATGTTACTGCCCCTCGGGAGGATTGAGGGCGTCCGCACCGGGCTCCGCCGTTTGGCCGCCTTTCTTTCTTTCGAACAGTTGCACTACCCCCACAAAAAAGAGGGGAATGAAGAAGATCGCCAGGAAGGTGGCCGTAGCCATCCCGCCCAGGACGCCGGTGCCGATGGCGTTTTGGGCTCCGGCGCCGGCCCCGGTGGCCATGGCCAGGGGCAGGACGCCGAAGCCGAAGGCCAGCGAAGTCATGACGATGGGGCGCAGCCTTAATTTGGCCCCTTCCAGCGTGGCCTCGACCAACCCCATGCCCTCTTCTACTTTGGCCATGGCGAATTGAACGATCAAAATGGCGTTCTTGGTCGTGAGCCCTAAAACGGTGAGGAGCCCGATCTGGAAGTAGACATCGTTGGGCAGTCCCCGCGTTGATGAGGCCACCACGCCGCCGATGACCCCCAGCGGCAAGGCCAGCAGGATTGCGATCGGCACGGTCCAGCTCTCATAAAGGGCCGCCAGGCAAAGAAAAATCACGATCATGGAAAAGGTATAGAGCAGCGCGGTCTGGGACTTGGCCATGCGCTCCTGGTAGGACAGTCCGGTCCAGTCAAAACCGATGCCCTTGGGCAGCTTCGAGACGATCTCTTCCATGGCGGCCATCGCCTCCCCTGAGCTCTTCCCGGGCGGCGGCTCACCCCAGATGTTCATCGACGGGAAGCTGTTGAAACGCTCCAGTCGCGGCGACCCCTGGAACCAGTGGCCGGAGGCGAAGGAAGTGAACGGCGTCATCGTCCCGGCGGCATTGCGCACATAGAGCCGCTCCAGGTCTTTGGGCAGCATCCGAAAGGGGGCGTCGGCCTGGACATAGACCCGCTTCACCCGTCCGCCCTGGATGAAGTCGTTGACATAGGCGCTGCCGAAGGCCGCCGAGATGGTGTGGTGGATGGCGCTGATGGGAACCCCCAGGGCGCCCGCCTTTTCCCAATCCACGTCGATACGGTATTGGGGCACATCTTCCAGGCCGTTGGGGCGGACACGGATCAGCCTCGGGTCCCGGGCGGTCATGCCGAGCATCTGGTTGCGGGCCGCCATCAAAGCTTCGTGTCCCAGACCGCCGCGGTCCTGCAATTGAAAGTCGAACCCGCCCGCCTGTCCAAGCTCAAGGACTGCCGGCGGCGGGAAGGCGAACACCCTGGCGTTGCGGATCTTCGAGAACTTCCCCATGGAGCGTCCCACCACGGCATTAATTTTCAAGTCCGCCCGGCGGCGCAGCTCCCAGTCCTTGAGGTGGATGAATACCAGCCCCACATTTTGCCCGGTTCCGGAAAAGCCCCGGCCGGCGAGCGTGAAGCAGGAGGCTACCGCTTCCTTTTCATCCACCAGAAAGTGGCTGCGGACTTGATCCAGGACCTGCCCGGTCTGCTCCAGGGTCGAACCCGTCGGCAGCATCGCCTGGGCGAACATGATGCCCTGGTCCTCATTGGGGAGATACGCGGTGGGCATGCGCTGGAACAGGAATACCAAGACCGCCACCATCAGCAGGTAAATAAACAGGTAGCGCAGCTTTTTCGCCAGCATCCGGCCCACCATGGCCTGGTACCGGTCCCGGGCCCAAAAAAAACTCCGGTCGAACCAGCGGAAAAACGGCCGAAAGAGAGAGAAACCGGTCTCCGCACCCTCTTGCCCCTTGGGCACCGGCTTGAGGATCGAGGCGCACAGAACCGGAGTCAGAATCAGGGCCACCAGGACCGACAGCAGCATGGCGGCGATGACGGTCACGGAAAACTGGCGGTAGATGACCCCGGTGGAGCCGCCGAAGAACGCCATGGGGCCGAACCCCGCCGAGAGCACCAGCCCGATGCCGATCAAGGCGCTGGTGATTTCTCCCATGGACTTGCGGGTCGCCTCTCGGGGCGAGAGCCCCTCCTCGCTCATGACCCGTTCGACGTTTTCCACCACCACGATGGCGTCGTCCACCAGAAGGCCGATGGCCAGCACCATGGCGAACATGGTCAGCATGTTGATGGAGAACCCGAACAACCCCAGGACCGCAAAGGTTCCCAGGAGAACCACCGGCACCGCCAGGGTCGGAATCAGCGTGGCCCGGATGTTTCCCAGAAACAGATACATCACCAGGAAGACCAGCAGAATCGCCTCGAACAGGGTCCAGACCACCTCGTTGATGGCCACCCTCACGAAGGGCGTGGTGTCATAGGGGTAGATGACCTTCATGCCGGCGGGGAAGTATCTGGACAGCTCCTTCATCTTCGCCTTGACGCCATCGGCGGTAGCCAGCGCATTGGCGCCGGCGGCCTGCCGGACGGCCATGGCCGCCGCGGGTTTGCCGTTATAAAGCGCTTGACTGCCGTAGCGCTCGGTGCCCAGCTCCGTCCGGCCCACGTCGCGCACGCGCACGATGGAGCCGTCCGGGTTGATGCGCAGCGGGACGGCGGCGAACTCCTCCGGGGTCTTGAGCAGATTCTGGACGATGATGGAGGCGTTCAGCCGCTGGCCGGCCACCGCCGGCGCCCCGCCGAACTGGCCGGCGGAAATCTCGACGTTATAAGCCTGAAGCCCCTGGATAACATCTTCCATGGTCAGACGGTAATCGGCCAATTTATCCGGATTCACCCAGAGCCGCATGGCATACTGGGAACTGAAGACTTCCACTTCACCCACTCCCGGCACCCGCGCCAGCACCTGCTCGACGTTGGCCTGGGCATAGTCCGCCAGGTCAATGTCATCCATGCTGCCGTCTTCCGAGACCAGACCCACAATGATGAGCCAGTTTCTGGTTGACTTGCTGACCTTGACGCCCTGGCGCTGCACCACATCGGGCAAACTCGCCATGGCGAGCTGGAGCTTGTTCTGCACCTGGGCCCAGGCGAGGTCCGGATCGGTCCCCGGCGCAAAGGTGAGCTCGATCCTCCCGGCCCCGGAGGCATCGCTGGTGGCGGACATGTAGAGCAGCTTGTCGAATCCGGTCATCTTCTGCTCGATGATCTGGACCACGCTGTTTTCCACGGTTTCGGCCGAGGCCCCGGGATAAAAGGCGTCAATGGCGATGGACGGAGGCGCGATGGGAGGATACTGGGAGATAGGCAGATTGTGGATCGCCAGCCCGCCCGCCAGCATCATGATGATGGCGATGACCCAGGCGAAGACCGGGCGATCCAGAAAGAAGTTCGATAACATCACAGTCCTCCGTCAGTTCGATTCTGCAGGCGAGCGTTTCGTATCTGGGGCTTTCACGCCGCCCTTGGGGCCATCCCAGGGAATGACCTTGACCGCGGCGCCCGGCCGTATATTCATGGCGCCCTCGACGATCAAGCGCTCTCCGGCCGCCAGCCCGGATGACACGAGCCATTGGTCGGCGATGGCGCGATTGAGTGTCAACACCCGCTGCTGGACCTTGCCGGCCTCATCCACGACCAGCGCCACGGGTTCCCCTTTGGGATTGCGGCTCACCCCTTGTTGAGGCACCAGGATAGCCTGTGCATCGATACCCTCCTGGACCACGGCCCGCACGAACATGCCCGGCAGGAGCAGATGTTTCGGATTCGGAACCACGATCCGCAGGGTGAAAGACCCGGTGGCCGGGTCCACCGTCACATCGCGGAATTGCAGGGTGCCTTCCAGGGCATACGGGGTTCCGTCCTCCAGGAGGAGGCGGACTTTCCTCCGGTTGGCTTCATTGGCGCTGAGCCGGCCGGCTTCCAGGTTGCGTTTCAAACGCAGCAAATCGGCGGACGATTGGGTCACATCGACGTAAATGGGATCGAGTTGTTGAATGGTGGACAGAGAAGTGGGCTGATACGCGGTCACCAGCGCCCCCACCGTGACGCTGGACTTGCCGATACGCCCGGATATGGGGGCGGTGACCCGGGTGTAGCCCAAATTGATCCGGGCCCCTTCAACTGCCGCCTGCCAATATTCAATCTCGGCCCGGGCCTGTGCCACTGCAGCCGCGGCGTCATCGTAGTCCTGCCGGCTGACCGCTTTGTCGGCCAGCAATTCCTGGTATCGTTCGGCCCTCAACCGGATCGACGGCAGATTGGCCTGCGCCTTACCCAAGGAGGCCTTGGCCGAGTCATGCGCCACCTGAAAGGGCGCCGGATCAATCTGATAAAGCAGTTGTCCGGCCTTGACATCGGAGCCTTCCTGGAACAGGCGTTTCTTGATGATGCCATTGACCTGCGGCCGGATTTCAGCCACCAGGTAGGCAGAGGTACGGCCCGGCAACTCGGTGCTCAGCTCAACCTGCTGGGGCTGAATGGTCACCGTGGCCACTTCCGGAACCGGCGGGGCTTGCTTCCCGGGCCCGCGGTCGCAGCCACCCAGCCAAATCGTCAGCGCCATCAAAACCACGGCCCATCTCAGTGGTTCATAATCATTCTTGTTCAGTTGCATCAGAAATCTCCCCCAAATCGGTGATAAACGTATTCAGTCGACCAACCCAGCCACGAAATCACGGGTCAATCAGCCCGCGGAAGAAAATGTCCAAAATGGTGTCCGGATCTTCCGGGTAAGGATGACGCTCGGGCGCGTCGAGCCAGAGAAGAAGAAAAGCATCGATGACGCTGTCGAGAGCTACAGCCAGGTAATAGGGATCAGCGATCTTCTTAAACCGTTTATTTTTGATCCCGCGGTCAAAGACCGAGGCAAG
>JAUSOZ010000210.1 GCA_030655955.1 Deltaproteobacteria bacterium | reverse complement strand
GATGGCAAAATACCCGGAAAGAAGGATGGGACCGGAACGTGGGTGTTGACGAATCTCGACTACTTTACGTCTTTGCGGAGGTAACCATGACCGAATCTGAACGCCGACGTCTAAAGTTCCTGCTCCTGGCGGCGGCCGCGGAACTGGAAGAGGGGCGCAGCCTGCAACACGGTGCTTTCCGGGTCGAGCCCAACATAGGCATTGATGAGTCTGCCAGGCTCGGGGGAGCAATGGCCTTCGGCATCCGCTATTGGGTGGCCGATGCGTTTGTGGAGGAATCATGAGTTTTCAAGACGCTCTGCTGGTGCATCGGGCTGCCGAGAATTACCACGGCGCGGCCCTCATGGTCCGGGACCCCATTCTCATGCGTCTGGCTGCGGCCTGGCCCAAGGTGAAGCGACAACTCCCTGGCCCCCCGCCTCCAGGCCAGGAGGTTGACCTGGAGACCCTTTGGGCGAAAACAAAGGTGGACTTCCAGGGGTGGGGGGAACTGGCTCAGGCAGACCCTATCCAGGTCCTGGAAGGCTGGACGGTTTTGATGGGGAACGGCGTCATCCTGCCGGACGGTACGCTGCACCACCTGGCCGACAGCATCTTAAAGAAAGCGGCGGCCGGGACGCTTATGGGCGAGTTTGGGGTTAAACCAGGCGTAATGAAGAAATGACTGAAGACCCCCAATATAACCCAGCCTGGCCGCTTTACATGGCCATGGACTTCGGCTGGTGGAACAACTTCATCGGCTGGGTGCAGCCGTCGGGAAACGGTGACCGGGTGATCATGCTCTACGTCGACGATCAGGAGATGCGCACTAATGAGGAAAACGCCAAGCTCGCCCTGGCTACTCACCAGGCCCGGGGATATGGGCAACTCACCGGCGGCTGGGGCTACTCTTCTAAGCCCACGGATTTGCGGGCCTATTCCCAGGTGTTCGGGGTGGAGATATTAGGGGGGCCTGGCCGAGTAGAGAATGGCCAGGAGTTGGTCAAGCAATGGCTCAAGGCGGCGCTTCTGACCAAGGGGACCTCCGGGCTCAGCTTCTCCCGGCAATGCCCGAAACGGCTATTTCAGGAGATGCAGGGGTACAGGGAGCACGTGCCGGGGACTATCTCCCACCATTCGCTGGATGCGCCCCGGTACTTCTTTATAGGGTGGGCAGGAGCATGACCCTGTCCGCAAGCGAACCCCCTTGGGGGTATAAAAAAAAGAGGGAAGTGGGCGCCGTTGTGGGCTGAGCAGCAGCATGACGGTTCCCTGAGATTGCCAAAATGAGGGGTAAGGATGTGAGAAAATGGCCACAGAACACGAAGTGAACGAGAAGGCCATGCTGGCGATGTCGCTGCGCCGCCGGAACAGGACCATCTCCCAAATCGCCTTGTATCTGGATTGCAAAAAGCGCTATGTCTATACTTTGCTCGCCCGAGCCGAGAATCTCTGGAGCCTCCTTGTCGACGCCAATGATTCCAAAACTCGGATCGGCGAAAACCTGGCGGCTTTCGAGGAAATGGAGCGGATGGCCCTGGAAAAATTCGCCAAGGCCAACCCAAACAGCACCATAGCCGTGGCTTATTTGAACACGGCCCTGGGTGCCCGGAAAGAGATTAAGCGGCTTCAGCAAGAGTCCGGGTTGATGATCAAGGTTGCAGAGGAAGTAAAAATCACCAACATACCCATGCAGAACCCGGCAGTCCGGCAAGCACTCTACGGCGTCATCAAATTGCTCAACGAAACGAGCGAAAAAAATGACGGGGTTTGATTTTTCGCATTCTTACAAAAATGGATAACAAAACTTACATAAACGTCAATAATCCACTTGCCACCTGTATAGGATGGCAATTCCCCACCTTTAGGGCCATAGCCCCCACTTTCCCCACCATTTTCACCCACAATGGCCCCAAAAGCGTAAAGTTCCACCAACCCTACATTTGCCGGGGTCGTGTAAGCCCGGTAATTCAACGAACACGAACCAACCTTCCTAATTACCTTGCCTTCCCAAATGCCCGTATTTTCCCCATAGGTGGCGCGTGTAGCCGGACCCCCTTTTTGTCTCATTTGCGCACCTTGGCATACTGGTTGCATTGCGGCGGGCCCTTATGAAAGCCCTAACAGTCAATTTTGACCCGGCAATCATCAAGCGAGAGCTTCTGTCTTACCATGTGCGGCATGGGTTCGTGGACGCTGACGAACTGCTGGACTTCATCGAGGCCTACTGGAAACTCCGGGTGCCTCGGGCCCAGGTCTGCCCGGAGCACACCCCGCCGGCCGAATACATCGTGGACAGCTTTTTTGAGACGGTTCAGGACTCGGTCTGCTGGGCTAATCGTGGCGGCGGCAAGACCCTCCTGGGGGCCTTGTCCACCTGGCTGGATACGGTCTTTAAGATCGGTTGCGCCACAAAGATCCTGGGCGGCTCTCAGGAGCAAAGCAAACGCATGTACGCGCACTTGACCGGGGAGGGGGATGGCTGGGGCATGGTGACCAAGGACTTCCGGCATCTGCTGCGCGGCGAAATGCTGGCCCACCGGACGGTCTTGAACAACCAGAGCAACATCCAAATCCT
>JAUSOZ010000207.1 GCA_030655955.1 Deltaproteobacteria bacterium | reverse complement strand
CTCGGGGCCTTGGCATTTTCTTTGATCCAGGATTTCACCAGGGCTTGAACCCGGGGGACATTCCGAAAGAACATGGTGCCCGAGAGCAGCTCCTTCCCGTTCCGGTAATGGACCCCGACATCGCCCTGCATCTCGAAAAATAGGGCTGGGTAAGCCCTCACCACCGCGTCGGCGTCCACCCATACGATGTTGCGTCCCGGGTGGGCCTCCAGCATCTCCAGGATAAACTCGGCTTTGTGCTTCGTGTTGGCATCCCATGAACCCCGGTCATCCACCTCGTCAATCCGGTATTCCAGCCCCAGGCGGTGCAGGGAGAGACGCAGACGGGCCGCCTTCTCAGCATAGAGGCCAGGGGTGTAAAAGGAGACAAAGAGGGGGCCCGGGGCCGGAGCAGGCATTTCCCCGAACTCGAAACCGCGCAGGGCGGATTCTGGGTTGACGTTGATTACCTGCACCCCCTTTTCCGCCAGCCCCGGGGCATAGGCCCCGAAATCCGCCAGGTAGCCCCCGTAAACCTCATCCTTCATTACGTATTTGTAGCCGTCATGCCACCACTGCTGGCGTTTGCAGTTCTGATGTAAGTCGAATCCCAGCAGGTAAATGGGGTTGGCCCCCAGGTTCACCGCCAATTTGAGGGCGGCCAGGCCACTATTACTGGGAGTGGTGAACCCTCCGGCGATGGTTTCTTGACGCCCTGACCCCACCTCGGCAAGACCCTTGATTAAGACCACGTCCTCGCTGAATCTATAGCCGTGAGTGTCCAGCCACACCTTCCAGGCCGGGGACCGGAGGTATTTCCCGGTGACTTCCGGTCCAAACTCGCCGTCCCTGACCCACAGGTAAAAGCGGGAGTCCATCGAAAATATGATGGTGGGGTCAATCAGCTCGAAGGCCCGATTGACCCCGATGGTCAACTCCCCAGTAAGGTGGGATAGATCCAGGTTCTTGAGGCTGGGGCCCCCACCGATAATGAAACACCGGCGGCCGGCCCAGGCCCCGTCCAGGAGGATGTCAGGGTGGCGGCGAGGTGGGGCGGGTACGGGGAGAGGGATAGACTCCTGACCCCGGCTCACCTGCTCCAGCTTCCAGGCATTATTCTTGACCAGCTCAGGGGAGGGGTTCTCCAAAAGCTCCCCGCCCCGGAGCATCCGCTTGAAAGGCAGGTGAATCGTATATCCCGGCCGCACCCGATAAACCGTCTCCGCCTCTTGCATCACCCCTCCTGGTTAAACGCTGAACGCGACGTCATTGATCTGGGAAACCGGCAGTTCCCGGGCCGCGGACAGGACCGCGTTCACCGCCAACGGGATGGTTTGGTTGGCCACCACCGCGATGGCCCGGATGTACCGTTTCCGCCCCTTCAGGTTCAGACGCCCCACGTAGGGCAGCACGTCGGAAGCCGCCGTCACCTGGTCAAACACCGCCTCGGTGATGTCCGTGTACCCCGAACCCAGGAGGCTGGATTCCTCTACATGCACGTCCAGGGTCCCGTCGCCGGGGATGATCCCGGCATGCAAATTGATCATCGCCTCCTCATAGCCACGGCAGTCAATCCCGGTCCCGGTTACGGTCCCGGGGGTCTGGGCGACGGGCACGATAAGATCAAAAGTTTTCGCCTCCTGGCTAGCAGTTCCTTTCGGCATGGTCTTCTCCTTATGGCAACGGGGGCCAGAACCCTCAGACCCTGGCCCCCTCTCTCAGGGTGGGAGGGTTACGAGGCGGCGGTCCTGGCCGTGTTGCACAGGCACATGCTCTCGGGATGGCGCAGGACGCTGTCAACTTCCGTGATGATCCGGACCCAGGTTTGATCCGTGGCGAACGCCGTCCCGGCCACATTGGAGCCCATGATTTCAAACCCCATCCATTCGCCGATCAGCACCTCCAGCCAGTTGCCGAAGTAGATCTCGGTACAGTTGTTGGACCCGCCAGCCGCCAGGTTGACGGGAAGCTGACTGGTCTCTGCGAAGGGGTAACCCAGGATCGACTGCAGCTGCGCATCGGTCAAGGGGAGGATGGGGTATTCCCCGCCGGGATCGCCGGAGTAGTAGGGGTTGCGCAGCTTCATCAGGGCATTGTGGATCGCCATGTGAAACACGTACCCCAGCTTGCCCCTAAGAGCGTTGTCAACCCCCAGTTCATACCGCATGTCGGGCCAGGGGTGGACGAAGTCCGGCACCGCCCCGGACCCGGTGCCCAGGGTGACGGTATTGATGCCCGGGGTGTTGGCGATCCCCAGGGGCTGGTTTTCCGAACCGGACCCCCGCAGCACCGCGAGGTCAACGGCCAGGCCTAAACACAGGGCCAGGTCCTGGCGCACCAGTTGTTCGGCGTCCGGATTGGCCCGCCGGATGAGCTCGTTGTTGATGTAGGTCAGCCCCATGAGTTTCTTGGGGGTCATCTTGGTCAGGCCGATGGCCAGGTCGCTGTCGGTCGGGGCCTTCCCTTCACCCACCCAGTAAGCCGTGGCCCCGCCGGTCTGTTTTACAAACGTGACGGGAGCCCCCTTGAGGCCGGAGAGGACCCGGGCCCCCATTTTGACGCAGACCGCCTCGGCCCGGTACATTTCGATGAACTCGGGCATAGCCTGGGGGGGCACCAGGTAGCCGCCGGTGCTGTCGTCCCCGGAGCTCATAGCCCGCATCATCCGGAAAACATCGGCCTCGTGGGGCGCATCGGTCCATTTGTCCAGGTCTTTGTTTTGCCTGATGCAATTCAAGGCCCGGCACAGGGAGAATTTGCCTTTTTCCAGTTCCAGGCCGGGAAGGCCGGAGACAAAGGGGCGGGATTTGAGCTGCTTCTCGGCCTCCTCCAGGCGCTTTTCCACGGAGGCATATTTCTCCTGGAGAGCCGGGACCAGTTTGAAGACGTCGAGCAGTTTAATGACCTGCCCGTCCTCAGTTTTAGCTTCAAACTGGCCCTTGATCTCCTCCATCATAACTTTGATGTCTTGAGCAAGATTGGTGTCCGGCATATTCACTCCTCTGCCCGGTTACTTGCCCGGGCACACGTTATGGTAAAAGTTTTTGGTGAGATTGAGGATTTCCGCCATATCGACCGGCAACTCCCCCGCTGGTCTCTCCCCTTGAGGCTCATCGCCGGGGTTCAACGCGAGAGAATAGATGCTCTGAGTTGGGGTGACAATTTTGCCTTCATCGGAGGCAGGATCCGCAGCTGTCAAGACCTGTTGGATCAGGGCCACGGCCTGCTGCAGGGCCGCCATGTTTTTGGCGTTCAGGACGGCGCCCGCCTTGGTTTCGGGGGTGACGCCAGTCTTCAGTTCCAATTCTGCCCTGATCTTGTCCAGTTGCTCCTCGGAAAGTACCAGGTCGAATTTGAGCGGTGCAGCTGCCTGGGCTTTGACCTGGGCCAGCTCTTCTTTGGCCTGTTCAAGTTCCCCCTGGAGAGAGCGCACCTTGGCGCCGAGTTCCGCAAAATGGTTCCCGTTATCCCCTTCACCCTCGGGTTCGGCAGCTGCCAGGAAAGGCGCCACGTCTTTCGCGGTCACGACCCCCTTCTGCACCGCCTGCTGGATCACCGCATAAGGGTTGGCGGGGACGGGGACGGCCGACAGTTCGTAAAGCTCAGATTTGAGATAACGCCAGCCGGTCTGCTGGCCCTCGTTTTTCTTGTCGGTGATCGGTTCCCGCTCCAGTCCGGCAAACCCAACGGAGGTCGCTTTGAGTGAGCCGATTTTATAGAGCCGGTAAACCGTTTCCGGCGTCGGGATATTGCTTGGCCAGCCCTGGACGGCGATTTCCTCATCTGTGGGGAAATAAGTGTGGCAAATCAAACCCCTCTCGTCAGTAAAGGCCTTGACCACCGTGCCAACCGGAGGGGCCTGGTAATTGTGCGCCCAGAGAAAGGGGGAGTTTTTCTTGAAGTTCTTCAGGTCCCAGCCTTCCACTTCGATGATGTCGCCGTAGCGGTCCACGTCAGCGGTGGAACCGACAAATTCCAG
>JAUSOZ010000201.1 GCA_030655955.1 Deltaproteobacteria bacterium | reverse complement strand
CGTATGTATAGTCTTATAATCTATCTGCAATAGCCGTGCCGCCTTGGCTTTATTCCCCCGGGTATGCTTCAGGACCTGGAGCAGGACTTCCCGCTCCACGGTGACCACGCTGTGGTGGACGATCTCCCGGAGAGAGAGTTCGTCCCAGGGCGTTCCCTGAATCTTGGGAGTGAAGGCCAGGCCCGGCACCGGGGCGCGTTTGATATCCAGATGGTGCTCGGTGATGATGTCGTCGGCCAAAAGGACGGCCCGGCGGATGACGGACCGGAGCTGGCGCACGTTCCCCGGCCAGTTGTAAGACAGCAAGGCCTCGAGGCAGTACTCGGAAAAGCGCCGGACGTTTTTGTGCAATTCTTTATTGGTGAGATCCATGAACCGTTTGGCCAAATAGGGGATGTCATCTTTGCGTTCCCGGAGGGGCGGTATGGTGATGGTAAATTCATTGAGGCGAAAGAACAGGTCCTCCCGCATCTGGCCTGCGGTCACCAGTCTCTGGAGTTCCTGGTTGCTGGCAGTGACCAGGCGCACGTCAACCTTTACCGGCTTGACCGCGCCCAGGCGCAAGACCTTCTTCTCCTGGAGGACCCGCAACAGTTTCGCCTGGGCCCCCAGGGGCAGGTTGGCAATTTCGTCCAGGAAGAGGGTGCCGCCGTGGGCCGCTTCGAATTTCCCGGCCTTGGGCGCCGCGGCTCCGGTAAAGGCCCCTTTTTGGTAGCCGAAGAGTTCGCTCTCGATTAGGGTTTCGGGAATGGCCCCGCAATCCAGGGGAATAAAGGGGGCGTCGGCGCGTCCACTCAACTGGTAGATGGATCGGGCCACCAGTTCCTTGCCGGAGCCGGTTTCCCCCTGGACGATGACGCTGAAGTTCGATTGGGCCACCCGGTTCACTTCCCGGATAATGCGGGTGACGGCATCGCTGGGGCCCATCATGACCCGGAGACAATTATCCGCCGAGATTTCTTCGGTATGGGACCGGCGCCGGCGCTCCCGTTCGGCCAGGGCGGCCCGCACCACCCGGACCACCTCCGGGTGGTCAAAGGGTTTGGCCAGATAATCGAAGGCCCCGGCCCGCATGGCCGCCACCGAGGCGGAAATCTCGGCATATGCCGTGATGAGGACCACCGGCAGATGGGGGTCGGTTTCCTTGACCCGCTTCAAGACGGTCATGCCGTCGATGCCGGGCATCTTGACGTCCACCAGCAGCATATCGGGCCTGGCCACGGGGACCATCCGCAGAGCCGTCTCCCCGTCGTGGGCCATCATACTGGTCAACCCCTCTCGGTGCATGAGGGCTGAGAGCAAGGCGCTGATATCCCGATCATCGTCGACGATGAGCACCCGGGTGGTGCTTGGATCCATATTTCCTCCTGGTTCAACGAGACCGGTGGAGCGGATAGACCACCTTTACGTCCGGGTGGAGGAGCCGTTCCAAGGCATGCAGCATGCCCAAAAAGAGGATGCCGGTTTCGCCGCTTTGCAGAGTTTCATGTATACGCTGGGCGATAAATTGATCCCGGCGCTGGAGCAGGGCCTGGCTCAAGGCTCGCCGCTGGGCCGCCAGGCCCGCGGCCCGGGGTGTCCGGGTCGTCAGGGCTTGGCGGGCCAACTGGTATTCCTGCACCAACAGGCCGCCTTCTTCGGTTCCCATGAGCACGGCGCCTTGGGCCATCAGGCGCAGCAGGAGTTGATGGTTCCGGCTGCCCGCCTGGGCCAGTTCGGTGACGATCTCGGCCTCCCGCCCGCACACGGGCAAGCCGTCCTGGTAGAGGCGCACCCGGTCAAAAGACAGGGGCAAAGCGTCGATAGCAGCCTCGATTTCCGTCCAGATCTGGTCAATGGCCGCGGTCTTGCGGGCCAATCCGGCGCGGCCCACTTTCTTTAGGGTGGCCCGGGCCACCGATTCCTGGAGGGCGCCCATATCCGCCTGGGTATGGACGATGGGGAAGTGGATCAAGGTCCGGGAATGTCCACGTGCGAGACCCTGCCCGGGAATCGAGTTATGGGAGTGGCGTTGGTCAGCAGACATAAACCCCTATCATTCTCGTCGCGGTCGATGCGGCTCATATACGGCTCAGGGCCGCGGTGAGCTGCCGGTCATCCCTGGCGGCTGGGGAAAAGACAAGAGGAATTTTCCTTGCAAGCCTGATCTTGCCTAAATATCAGTCGCTCGTCGTCCTAAACTTCAGGCCAGGCGGCTAGGGAGCATGAAACGTCGTCCAATTGCCGCTGGCGGTGAAAAAACGAAGTTAAGACGTGGCCCAGCCAGAAATTTTTTCGGATAATTTCCGTCTGATGCGGCCTGAATATCCTATCGGCCTCTTTAATAGTTTCATTAAATAATTTCCGCACCCGATGGGTAATATCGGCATCTGGAGAAATTGCCCCGGGAAAGCTCCTGGGCCACCGACCCCGGGTTCCATCTCCAGAGGCTCAAACCCAAGACGATCAACTATACGTTGCCCAGCGTAGGGCGGTTCGCTGACTACTTATAGCAATTGCCAAAAGTTTTTTCCGCTCAGGGAAGCCTTATAATCCCCCCTGCCCCCCTTTAAAAAAGGGGGGAAATTACAAGGAATTGCAGGGAAAGTCCCCC
>JAUSOZ010000197.1 GCA_030655955.1 Deltaproteobacteria bacterium | reverse complement strand
TGTATGTGCGCTATCAAAATAAAGCGTTGCGAAATATTAAAACTTTAAAAGCAATCTTAACGATTAGTTCACACTGTAAAAAAATACGCAAACCCGATTCAGATGCAAAGAACATGGAGTCCTGGCAGCCAATAGAGGCTTATATCACTGCAATGACGACTTCGCAGTTCAGTCACGGAATTTGTCCGGAATGCGCCGCTAAACTTTATCCGCAATTTTATGGAAAGCAGCGGCATAACCAGCCGCAGGACACCTGACAACCCAATACCGCCGACGAAAAGTGCGGAAAATAAAGAGGTGAATACCATGAAAGAATTGTTGCACAAGGCGTGGCTTTTTGGCGCCGGGGTGTTCGATTTCACCAAGGATAAGGTGGAGGCCCTGGTCCAGGAAATGGTACGGCGGGGTGAAATTACCCAGCAGGAAAGCTCTGAAGCCGTAAAACAGTTGCTGGCCAAAGGCCAGGAGGCCCATCAGGCCATGGTGGCCAAAGTCAAGGAACTCACCAAGAGCGCCATCGACGAGGTCAAGGTGGCCAAGGCCTCGGATCTGGAGGCCCTGGAGGCGCGGGTGGCCGCCCTGGAAGAGGCCCTGAAGGAGCGTTAGGGGTGGTAATGTGTAAGGCGTAGGGGCGGTTCGCGAACCGCCCCTACAGCTAATGGTTACCGATCATGCGCCGATTTTACGCCCATCCGCGTCAATTTAGCCAGGATGTAGTGACCCTGGACCCCGAGGAGACCCTGCATCTGGCCCGGGTCCTGCGCCTGGGGGTGGGGGCGCAGGTCCAGGTCTGCGACGGCGAGGGGGGAAATTTCGCGGCCCAAGTCGCCACCCTGGAACCCCGGGGGGCCACGCTCCGCATCCTGGGAAAGCTCGACGCCTGGGGAGAGTCGCCTCTGCCGGTGGTCCTGGGGGTCGGCCTGGCCAAGGGGGAGGCCGTAGACGAGGTGGTGCGCCAGACCACCGAGATGGGAGTGAGCCGGATTTTCCCCTTCATCTCGGAGCGCTCGGAACGGCTTACCCCGGAACGGGCGGCGCGGCGCCTGGAACGTTGGCGCCGCCTGGCCCGGGAGAGCATCAAGTCCTGCCAGCGGTCAATGCTCCCCTTAATTGAGCCCCCCCGGGATTTTGCCGCGGCCCTGGACGCTCCGGAGGAGGTCAAGCTCATCTTTTGGGAAGAGGAGCGGGGTGGGGGGCTGCACTCTGTGCTGCTTCTGCCCCGGCCCCGAGACATCAGGGTCCTCATCGGGCCGGAAGGCGGGTTTTCTGCCGGCGAGGCGGCCCTGGCCCAGGAGGCCGGCTTCCAGGTGGTCAGCCTGGGACCTCGCCGCCTCAAGGTGCCCACCGCGGCGCTGGCCGCCATTACCCTGATCCAGTATGCCTGGGGGGACCTGGCCTGATGGCCGCCGATTCTCCCTACCGGGATCTCAATTCCTACCTGAAAGGGCGGTTCGGCCAACGAGTCCAGAAAATCACCCTGGATGCCGGGCTGACCTGTCCCAACCGGGACGGCCGGGTGTCCACCGGCGGGTGCCTCTACTGCAATGCCCGGGGTTCCGGGACCGGCGCCTGGGGCCGGGGCCAGAGCATCCCGGCCCAGATAGAGACGGGTATGGCCCGCCTCTCCCGGCGCTACGGGGCGGCCCGGTTCATCGCCTATTTTCAGAGCTTTTCCAATACCTATGCGCCGTTGCCGACCCTGCGGGAACTCTACGACGCGGCCCTGGCGCCGCCTCAGGTGGTGGGCCTGAGCGTAGGCACCCGCCCGGACTGCCTGGCAGATGAGGTCCTGGACCTCCTGGCCGGCTACGCCCGGGACCGGCTGGTATGGCTGGAACTGGGGTTGCAGTCCGCCCATGACGCGACGCTGGCGCGCCTCAACCGGGGCCACGACGCCGCCTGCTTCAGCCAGGCTGCGGTCCGGGCTGCGTCCCGGGGGCTGGCGGTGGTGGCCCACGTGATTCTCGGGCTGCCGGGAGAGGGCCCTCGGGAGATGGCGGCCACCGCTGAGTTTTTGTCCCGGCTCCCGGTGCAGGGCGTCAAAATTCATTTGCTTTATGTCGTCAAGGATTCCGGACTGGCCCGGCTCCACGAGCAAGGGGAGTACGTCTGCCTCACCGAAGACCAGTATGTCAGTGGCGTGGTGGACTTTATCGAACGGCTCCCGTCTCACCTGGTGATTCATCGTTTGACCAGCGACCCCCATGCCGAAGAGCTGGTGGCCCCGGCCTGGTGCCTGGATAAACCCAGGGTTCTTGAACGCCTTAAGGAAGAATTCATGCGCCGGGGGACTCGCCAGGGGAGTCATTTCACCACGTAAGTCTTTTGTCTGGCCACCTCATTTCCCGCCGCGGGAAGGAGTGAGATTATGAAATCTGAGGCGGTGAATTCGGATCAGGTTACCGATGGCGTCAGGGAAGTTAAAGATGACATAACTGCTGGGATCGCCGAATGCCTGGGTGTGGGTCCCTCCATGGCTAACCGGAAGGAATACCTTATCTTCCTGGCCGCTTCCCTCCTGGTTTCTCTGGGAATTCTCTCCCTGTTGGGGTACATTTATCTGTGGCCGCTGATGGAGCCTTACTATGCGCTTATTTCCGATAAGGAAAAAATAAGCGGCCTATTTCGGGCTGCAGGCAATTGGGCGCCGATCATATATATCCTGCTTGAGGCTGGCCAGGTGCTCATCATGTTCTGGCCGGTGCCGCTGGAAATCGCTGGGGGCTTTCTGTTCGGACTGCCTTTAGGGCTGGTTTATTCCATGATCGGACTCACTACGGGAGGGGTGTTGGCCTTTCTTTTGGGCCGCTGGCTGGAACGGACTTACCTCAGCCGCATGATCGATCCAGAAAAGTTACAGGGTTTCCAGAAACTTATGAAGCGGGAAGGGGCTCTGGCGGCTTTTATCATTTTTTTGGTTCCCGGGGTTCCCAAGGATTTTGTCAGCTACGTCCTGGGCTTTACGACGTTGTCCTTGAAATTTTTTGTCGTGGCGGTGGCGATCTTCCGGTTGCCCAGCACTTTTCTCCTCACCCTGCAGGGGGCCGAAGCCGCCAAAGGCAACTATTGGCTGTCCGTGGGTCTGATAGGCGGCAATTATGTATTGGCCGTCCTGATCTACCGATATCGCGACTATTTGTACCAGTGGATCAAGGCCTGGCATCTGGAGGAATTATAGAACGTGTTCTTCCCTGGCGTTGTGATATGCTAATGTCTGCCGGATGTCCGCGGATCGGCCTTTTTGAGGCCGGATAATCACCCGAAGAGAATCACGCTTGCCTGCCGATACCGGAGGGAGCGGGGTTGATGGTGCATAAGGAGTTCTTGGGTAAGTGACTGAAGAAGGGAACGGAATTTTCTCGCCGAAGAACCGGCCTTGGCTCTGGGGACTGCTGGTTCTGGCCCTTCTCGCCCTGGGGTTGTTGTTCTGGGCCTTTCACTACCGCAGCTTTTTGTGGGGCCAGGTGTGTCATATAACCGGCCTCTGCGCCGATAAACACTGGGTCAAATCCGTCCTCAAGGCCGCCGGGCCCCTGGCGCCCCTGGTGTTCATCCTGATTCAGGCCCTCCAGGTGGTCTTTGCCCCCATCCCCGGGGAAGCCACCGGTTTCATCGGCGGCTACCTGTTCGGGGTGCCCCTGGGCCTGTTGTATTCCACCCTGGGCCTGACTCTGGGCTCGGTGGGGGCTTTCTTTATCGCCCGCTGGCTGGAAGAACACTACGTCAAGCGCTGGATTCCAGCGGAAATCCTGCAAAAGTTCGATTTTCTGATGGAACGCCAGGGGGCCCTGGTAGCATTCATCCTTTTCCTCCTCCCCGGCTTTCCCAAGGACTACCTCTGCTTCGTACTGGGCCTGAGCCGCATGCCCTTTAAATTATTTCTGCTGATCTGCGTGGTCGGGCGGATTCCCGGCACCCTGCTCCTGACCCTCCAGGGGGCTAAGGTTTACCAGGGCGACTATTACAGCACCCTGATCATCCTGGGACTCTGCCTGGTGCTCGTCCTGCTCCTGGGTTACTATCGGGAGCCGGTGTACCGCTGGATCAGGCGGTTTGACCATAAAGAGGCGAAGGCGACGGAAGCGGAATGAGTTTATCATGGTGAGCGGTGCGCACCTTACATTAACCTTGAACTTTGAACTTTTCAGAAAAGGGAGCAAACCATGACTATGGACCCTAAAGGTGGTTTCGGGCAAATCATGTCCATGGTCCGGGGCTTTCAGGTCGCCAAGATGCTCATGGTGGCCGTAGACCTGGGCGTCTTCGATTTTCTGGCCGAACCGAAGAGCGCGGTGGAGACCGCAGTTTGGCTCAAGGCCGACGCCCGGGCCACCGGCATCTTTCTGAATGGCCTGGTGGGGTTGGGACTCGTGAACAAGGGCTTGGATTATTTCAAGAATAGCGAGTTGGCCTCCCGCTACCTGGTGCGGGGCTCGGAAAACTACCGGGGGGCCATCGTCAAGCACATTGAGCACACCTGGGACCGGGGCTGGAATGACCTGAAGGAGACGGTCCTGGTGGGTCACCCCCCGGCGGTGGAAACGGAGAAGTGGGTGGATGGCCGGCCCGAACGGGACGAGGCCTCGGTCCGGGCCTTCATCTGGGGCATGCACGCCATCGCCCGGGACCTGGCCCCCCAGGTGGCGGCCAGGCTGGACCTGAAGGCCGTGCGCCGTCTCCTGGACCTGGGGGGCGGCCCGGCCACCTATGCCATCACCTTTGCCCAGGCCAACCCGGAGCTCAAAGCCACGGTCTTCGACCTGCCCATGCCCATTGAAATCGCCCGGGAAAATATTGCCAAAAACGGCCTGACCGACCGGGTGGACACCCTGGCGGGGAACTTCCTTAACGATGATATCGGCACGGGCTACGATTTCATCTGGATCTCCCAGATCCTCCACAGCCACGACGAGGAGCAGAGCCAGCTCATCATCGCCAAGGCGGTGGCGGCCTTAAACCCCGGCGGCACCCTGGCAATACAAGACTTCTACCTCAACCCCGACGGCGCCAGCCCCACGGGCGCGGCCATGTTCGGGGTCCACATGCTGGCCGTCACCCCTCGGGGCCGGGCTTACACGCATACCGAAGTGGCGGAGTGGATGCAGGCGGCGGGACTGGCGGCGCCGGAGTTCATCGAAAGCGGCATGGACGCCAGTATCTTGATAGCTAAAAAGAAGTAGTCGAAGAGTATCGCCAGCCCAAAAGGCCAGGGCGGCAAAAGCTGAAAGGCGAAAGGGAAATATCCTTTTCGCCTTTCAGCTTTAGGCAGTTGCTTGATCACTCAAAGGGGTTTTTTACCACATCAATGTTCTGGGGAGCGGGGATCGACTCAGGCAGATCCTCTTGAGCCAGCCTTTTGACTATGGCGTCAAGCAGGTGTTTTATCCTTTGGGCCAGTTCCAGGCCTCGTTTATCCCGGGTTATGTCGATGCTGCCGTAAAGGGAAACTCTATCCGTACGATTCTCGATGGTGAGTTCGTCCAGCTGCAAGGCTTCGCTCTCATTGGCAAAAGGATCGATAGTCTCCATGTCGCGCCTCAGGGCTGAGAAATCTTCGGAACTATGGTCTTATCTTCAATAACCTTGATCCCGGTGTTCGGGGTGGGCTTGGGCAAGGCCATGGGCGATTGTTTTACCTTTTCTTCCAAGGCTGGGAAGATGGAGAGGCCGGTCAGCTTCTCCAATTCGGCGATCGAGATCACCGCATAACGCCCGCCTGCGGCATTGGCCGCAAAATAGGCGGCCGCCAGTTTATGCGAGGGGTCATAGATGGCCTTGAAGACATAGGTGGGAATCAGTACCCGGCCGTTGAGCCTTTTCAGCTGGGAGCCGTAAAAGACCGGCCCGGTGACCACGTATAATTCACCCCCGGCCTTGGCCAGCTCGCGGGTGGCCTCCTCAATTCCTTCCCACAGGTTGCGGTTATTCTGAGGGTCCTGGGGGATCATATTGGCCAGGGAAAAGGACTCATATTGAGACTTCTCATCAGCCATATCCCCCACCGGTGACATGTGACCCCGGTCGAATCCGGATTTGGCATAGTCTGCCAGTTTGGCACGGTCCTCTGGCTGCAGGTTCGGGTCCGGATGGAATCTATTTTTGCGTTCGGCGCGCGGCCTGGTGAGTTCCTCCCGGGTAAGATGTTCTGCGGAGACGAGGGCGGTGCGCGTTATCCCGGAATGAATGAGGCCATACTTCTGATAGCCAATCTCTTGGGTCTTTGGTGCGAGCTTCTCATTGAGAATGTCCGGGGCTTGCCCGCCAAAATAATGTTGGGGGTACTGGCTTTGGGCGGCAAGAGCCAAAGAAGAGAGGAAAGTGAGGAGCAAGGCCAGCAATAGAGCGCGAGTTTTCATGATGACCTCCTGAAGATGTGTTATACCAAGTTGCCGTCAAACAAGTAATAATCCGCAGTGTAGGGGCGGTTCGCTAACCGCCCCTACGGTGGTTGCGATCATAAAGCCAGAATTACCTTAATGACGGCAACTTGGTATTAGGTCCTGCGATGGTGAAGCAACAGGATCTGATGGAAGCAGAATAGCGGATATAATTACAGAAAACTATCTAAATATTTAATTGAATTATTTTATCTTATTTTCAGCCCCCACCTAACAAATCAGCCAGCGCCGCGTCAACGGTGGGGAACTCGAATGTGAAGCCCGCGTCCAGCAGCCGCTTGGGCAAGACCTTCTGTCCGGTGAGCAAAGTGTCGGCAAATTCTCCCAGTACCAGGCGCAGCATGAATGCCGGGGTCGGCATGAAGCTGGGGCGGTGCAAGACCCGGCCCAGGGCGCGGGCCAGGTCCCGGTTGCGCACCGGGTTGGGCGCGGTGAAGTTCACCGGGCCGGAAATCTGCGGATTTTCCTGAATGAACCGGAAGGCCCGGGCGAGGTCGGCCTGGTGGATCCAGGAGAACCATTGGACCCCGGAGCCGATGGGTCCCCCTAAAAACTTCTTAAACAGGGGCGCCATCTGAGACAGGGCCCCGCCGTTTCGGCCCAGGACGACGCCGAAACGGGTGACCACCACCCGGACTCCCAGGTCCTGAGCCTTCAGGGCTTCCGCTTCCCAGGTCTTAGTTACCTCTCCCAGGAAACCGGTCTCCGTTGGGGAGTCTTCCGTGAGTTCCTCCTCCCCCCGGGGCCCGTAGATGCCCACCGCCGAGGTGCTGCAGAAGAGCTGCCGCCGATCCCCGGCGGTCAGGGCGGCTACCAGATTGCGGGTGGTGCGCTCCCGGCTCTGCATGATTTCCTTTTTCCGGGCCTCGGTCCAGCGGTCGAAAATCGAGGCCCCCGCCAGATTGATGATCCAGTCATGCTCCGGCACCAATGCCATCCAGGGCCCCTCCTGGGTAGGGTCGCCGGTGAGAAAGCTGATGCCGGCCCGGGGCGGGGCCGAGGGGTGAGCCCGGCGGCTGAGGATGGTGATGGCGTGGCCCGCCTGGGCCAATTCCCGGGACAGATAGGTGCCCACAAAGCCCGTACCGCCGGTCATAAACACTTTCATGCTCACTGCCCTCGCTGTCTCACGGTCCGGAGATCAAGGCCCGGTCCTTAAACCCGGCAGCCGTCTCCGCGCCCACAAGTGGAGGTGGCCTCGGGTGCTCGTTCTGGCGCCGATTCTTTCAAAATTAAGCCTGAGAAACGGGTGTGGCAAGTATATAAAATTACCTGCGCTTTGAAATGAAACAAATTGTCGGGGCCGACCTAAGTGTCGGTCCTCCATGCGGGCGGACACGCAGGTCCGCCCCTACAGGGCTTGTGGTTGTTCAAGGTGACAATGGAATACGGGGCCGGGTCATGGATGCCCTCGGCGGGTTCAGCCGCTTGATCACGTGGCGGTGGGGGTTTTCGGCTGCCCCATCTCCTTGGCCGCCAAGGCGATGAAGATAGAGGACCAGCCGCCAAAGATCATTTCGATGGCCACAAACAGGCCGATCACCCACAGTCCCGATACCGGCCAGCGGGCCAGGATCATGACCCCCAGGAAAATGGCGGCGATGCCCCCGATCAGGGGCCAGAACCGGTTTTTGGCGCCGCGCAACTGGAAGGCCATGATCAGGCGCATCACCCCGATGCCCACCAAGGCCCCGGCCAGGAGCAGGGTGAACAGGGTGGACGCCGCCAGCGGGTCGGCCATGATGCTGCAGCCGGCCAGCACATAGAAGACGGCAATGAGCCCGTGCCACAGGATACTCCCCCAGCCGCGGCATTTGAAGGTCTGAAAAATCTGGACTCCGCCGCCGAAGACCAGAAAGACCCCGAAAATAAACACGGAGGCCAGAGTCAGCCAGAGGGTCATACCCAAGCCGATGGTTCCCAGGACCACCAGCAGGATGCCTTGGGCCAGGAGCCAGCCCCAGTTGTGAGCCAGGTCCCCCAACACCGGAATTGGTATCATGGCCGGGAATGATGTGGTGTCATTGGTCATACTCCTACCTCCCAAAACTTTTTGGATTGAAGGCCATTGGTCTCTCTTAGTATTTCGGTCCAGGGCCCCAAAAGATTAAATCCAGGGTGAGAACCCGGCTTTATCCGGCCGGGCCAGGTAAGTCTTCTTACCCGGCGCCTTGCCGTCAATCTATGCCGGCCCGGGAAAGTTGAAATTCTCTCGGGTAAACCCCATGGCGCCCCCCGGCTCCAGGAAGAGGACCTGGCTGCTGTCGTCATAGGCCAAAAGTTCGGCGTAGCGTCCCCAGTCGATGGCAGTGTCCAACTGGCGCTCGGCTTCTTCCTCGTGAAACTCCAACTCCAGGGCCTTCTGCACCACGTCCCACTCCATCTGCTTTTTATCGCTGGCCCGGAGCAGCCCCAGGAGCCACTTAAACAAGGGCAGGCGGCGAATCCGGGTGGCGAAGATCTCTTTGCGGGCCCGGATACTGGCCTCGGCGAAGGTCTCCCCCAGGGGGTTCAGGGTGATATCGCCATAGGCAATGGTGGCAAAGCCCAGCAATTCCGCCGTCTCAATGAGTCGCAGGAGATCGTCGGAATTGATCTGGAGCTCCCGGGCCATGGCGTAGATGTCGGCCCGGTTGTTGGGCATGCCGTCCAGGTGTTCCATGAGCCCCGTCAGGTCGTCGATGTTGATGTGGGGCAGGGCCCGGGTACGTCCCGGCTCGCCGGGGGCGGTGCCCATCTCCACGTGTTCCGGCTGGGTGTGACCGGCCAGGACCATGTAGACCCGGTCCACCAGGTTGAGGAACTTGGGGTCTTTGCGTTGCCGGGGATGCGGCAAATCCACCTTCAGATTCATGATCAGCCGGCCGGGGTCTTTGTCCATCACCAGGATACGGTCGGCCAGAAACACGGCTTCTTCGATGTTGTGGGTGGCCAGAAGAATGGCCCGGGTCGGGATAACCCCGCCGGTCCATAGTTCCATCAGTTCGCCCCGGAGTGACTCGGCGCTGAGCACGTCCAGGGCCGAAAAGGGCTCGTCCAGGCACAGGAGCTCCGGCTCCACCGCCATGGCTCGGGCAAACCCCACTTTCTGGAGCATGCCGCCGGAAAGTTCACGGGGATAGGCGTTTTCGAAGCCGTCCAGGCCCACGCGGTCCAGCAGATCCAGGGCCCGGGTGGTGCGCAGCTTGGGGGGCACCCCCCGGGCCTTGAGGGCCACTTCGACGTTTTCCTGGACTGTCAGCCAGGGGAACAGGGCAAAGGTCTGAAACACGATGGTGGCATGGGGGTTTACCCCTTGCAGCGGTTTGCCCCGGTACAGCACTTCCCCGGCGGTGGGGGTTTGCAGCCCGGTGATGATGCGCAGCAAGGTGCTTTTGCCGCAGCCGGTGGGGCCCATAAGGGTGGCAAACTCCCCCTCATTCAGGGATAGGGTGACATCCTGGATGGCGGTGAATATCTTCTCACCCCCGCCGTAAATCTGATTGATATGCCGGAGTTCCAGAAGGGAGCCGTTGGGATCAGCCATTGATCACTCCATGCGATAGCGGGCTTCGGCCAGGCGGTACAGGCGCTGCCACACCAGGCGGTTAATGGTGCCCACGGTGAGAAGCATGGTCAAGGTGGCGGCCAGGAGCATGGGATAGTCACTGGCCGCGGCGGATTGGGCGATGGCGGCGCCGATGCCGATGGTCTTAAAGGTTTGGCCGCCGAACTGGGTGTATTCGGCCACGATGCTGGCATTCCAGGCCCCGCCGGCGGCGGTGATGGCCCCGGTGATGGCATAAGGGAACAGGGCGGGCAGGATCAAGGTCCGCCAGCGTTCCCACCGCCCCAATTGTAACAGGGTGGCGGTATCATGTAAATCCTGGGGGATGGCGCTGGCCCCGGCGATGATGTTGAACAACAGGTACCATTGGGTGCCCAGGAGCATGAGGAGGACTGCCGCCAGGTTGAGTCCTCCCGGCAGGCCCAGCAACATCAAGAGCAACACCGGGAAGAGGGCGGTGGCGGGGATGGAGGCGGTGATCTGCACCAGCGGCTGCAGCCAGGCGGCCAGGCGCTGGTTCGTCCCGATGGCCACCCCCACGGGTAGCGTCCAGGCCAGGGCGATAACCAGGGCGGCGGCCACCCGTACCAGGGTGGTCAGGAGGCCCAGGCCGATGATACCCCATTGTTTTAAGGTCACGGCCCACAGCATCACGCCGGCCTGGTAAAATTCGTAAGTCAAAACCAGCGCTAGCGTCAGACCCAGGGCATACCAAAGCCAGGTAAAGCGTTGGCCCCGGCGCTCCTGAGCGGTTTTGGGTAAACGGGACGTCAACCATTCATCCAGGCGCCCCCAGGGGCGGTGCACCAGAGCCTGGGTCACCCCCCGGATCAACCTGGAACTCCGCAGGGCGTCATAGAACCAGGAGGTGGGCGGGGTTTCGCTCTCGGATAACTGCAATTTGAACCGGTCGGACCAGGCCAGGAGCGGGCGCCAGATCAACTGGTCCAGGATGACGATGGTGAGCACCAGGGCGCCGACGCCCCAGGCGATGGCCGTGAGGTTGCCCTGGTTGGCGGCCTCTTGCAGGTACATCCCCAAACCCGGCAGGCGAAAGTTGCGCTCGCCGGCGCTGAAGATCTCGGCCGCCATGAGAAAAAACCACCCGCCGGCCCAACTGGCCATGCTGTTCCAGATCAGGCTGATGGCGGCGAAGGGCAGTTCCAGGGTCTTGAAACGCAGCCAGGGGTTGAAGTGGAACATGGTGCTGGCCTGCGTCAGGTTCCGGGGGATGGTGGTCAGGGACTGGTACCAGGCGAAGGTCAGGTTCCAGGTCTGGCTGGTGAAGATCAGGAAGATAGAAGACAGCTCCAGGGCCAGCCGCAGGGGAAAAATGGCGATGAAGCTCAAGAGGACCACCGGCAAAAAGGACAGGATGGGGATGGTTTGCAGCGCATCCAGGAGGGGGATGAGGATTTTTTCCGCCCCGCGATGGTTGGCGGCATAGGTGCCGTAAATCAAGGAAAAAATCACCGACAAGAGATACGCCGCCGCCATGCGGCCGGTGGATAAGCCCGCATAGTAAACCAGATGCCCCGGGGAGAGACTGATTTCCGGTCCCTTGATGGCCGGCGGGGCGCTCAGCCCCAAATGCACGCCCAGGTAAATGAGCGCCGCCAGACTCATGAAGACCACCGCATCGCCCCAGGAAGGGGGACGCAGGAGGGGTTGGGCTATCCGGAACAGGCGGGACGGATGGCTCATAGGTCTTCCTACCCTGACTCTAAGCGATTGAACCGTGCAAGTAAATGGAAAAAATTATGAACCTGGCGGGGGCATCCCGTAATGGTTAGCTCCCCTCAGCCTCCCTACCGCTGGGACCCGGCAAGGGTGAATGAGTTGGCCCGGTTCTCCTGAAAAAGAATGCCCTCAGTCATCGCAATTTTCCCATGATTTCCGCTCCGTTGAGAAGGCGCGGCACAACAAAAGGGCCTTGCCACTCTGGTGGAAGGCCCTTGACAGGACAGTTCGCAATCGACCTTCCTCACTCGTGGAGCTTCGGCACTGCATAACGTAGAGTCAATGTACTCAGCCACATTAAGTAAAACCTTAAGCCGGTAGTACCTGTTCGGCCCATTGGCGTCTCTCGACGTTTCTGGGCAGTGGCCTGTTTTTATGCAGGAGCCTCGCCTAACTGAGGTAACTTTACTGTATGCCAGGGGCAAAAATCTGTCAACCGGCGAATTCCTCTTGGCCGCCATCGGGGGGTAAGTCGATTAAAGCGGCAACACCTGGCAGATGGCGAATATGCGGACATACTATCCCGACTTGGAGCCCTGGCGGGGCGGCGTAGCCCACCGGCAAGTTTGAAATCGGGCCGTTTATCTATATACTTAAGAACATGGAAAGGATTCCCCCAGTGCCCATGGCAGTGAAATATGCTCTTTACCGGCTCATGGCGGCGATGATCGTCGCCGGATTGTTGGCTTTTCCCGGGCCGCTCCGGGCCCAGGCGGTGCCTACGGAGAAGCCGGAGAAAGGGATTGCCTCGCCCCAGACCCTGCCCCGGGGATTTGAGCAAAGTACCGCCCAGTTACAGGAGCAACTCAAGGCCTGGGAATCCCGGGTCTCGGCCGCGGCCGCAGATCTGGCCCAGACCCAAAAAGAATTGGACCACCTCCAGGTCGCTGTGGCCTCCGTGAAGGCCACCATGGTCCTGCAAAGACTCCCGCTGCTCCAGGTGCAGGAACTCCTGGACTTATATGCCGACCATGAGAAGGGGCTCAAGGGGAAACTCAACGACCTGTATCGGGAGATCGATGAACTTAAGAAAAGCCGGCAAGAACAAGTCGAATCGCAAAATGCCCTGAGGGTCCAGCTCAGCATCATCCAGGCCAGGGACCCCGCCGCGGTGCCCCCGGAACTCCAACAAGCCTTTTTGACGTATTTAAACCTGGCCGGGGAGCGGGACCGCCTGCTGGCCCGGGTGCTGGACCAACTGGAACCACGGCGCCGGCTTCTGGAGCAGGAGCAGGAGTTACTCGCCGGCATCAAGCCGCAGTTGCAGCAACTGGAGGCCGACTGGAAGGGTCAGCTCCTGAAGCGGCCGGGGGCCGCGGTGCCTTTCCGGGAGCAGGTTGTCAAAGCCTGGAAGAGCCTGGTCGTCATCCCCCAGCAGGGCTGGGATTGGCTCAATGGCCTGGTGGCATCAGGACGCCTGAGCGCCTTTATTTGGAGCCACCTGGCCCCCATCATCGGCCTGCTTAGTTTCGTTTTGCTTTTGGGGTGGAGCACCCGGCGGCTCAATGACCTGGTGACCCGGCGATTCCGGACCTGGAAGGAGCGGGCTGCCGATATTTACCTGCTGCCCCTGTTTGTCCTGGGGCGCGCCCTGGTAGCCAATCTGTTCGAGCTGGGCCTAATTCTCTGGCTGGGGCTGTTTTTTTGGACCTTTAACTTGATGGGCTCTGCCCCGGCCCAGTTAATTCTTACGGCTCTGATCACGCTCTGGGCTTTGCGTCTGGCTATTCAGTGGGTTCAGGGGTTTTTTGGAGACCGGACCGCGGGGGGGGTGTTGGTCCTG
>JAUSOZ010000113.1 GCA_030655955.1 Deltaproteobacteria bacterium | reverse complement strand
TCCTTCGTGGACATGGACAGCAGCATTGAGGCCATCGAGGCTCCAGATCGCTGACCACCAAAATTATTAACCCTACAAAAAACCAGGCCCCCCAGGGTGACAGCCCTGAGAGGCCCAAAACTAATAGAGGTACAGATGATGAATAATATCCCAGAACACCTCATGGCGCAAGCGGAAACCCGGAAGTATGGTCACCGGGAGGTGAAAACAATCCCGGTGGCCGGGATGAATAGGAAAGAGGTTATGGCTTTGGTCAACTGCCCCAGGACCACCGCGTGGAAAGCGGTAAAGCGGGGGTTTTACATCCTGGATTACTGCAAGAAAACAGTCATCCCCGGCTGGTTTGACCCGGAAGAGGCTTACCGGATGGCCTGGTGGCTTTTCAATAAGAAATTCCGGGGCCGGGTGCCCGAGTGGGCTGAGTCCGCTGACATGGTCCAGGATGGAGTTACTCGGTTAATCGAGTTGGCTGGGCACCCCCGAATCAAAGTACCTGGCTTTGCCTTCCGCGTAATCAGCACTGCGATGGTTGGCTATCTCCGCCGCAATCGGCGTCAGGAGCACGAGGACGAGTCGAGAATTGACTCCCCGATGAACCGTGTTCCTGAGTCCTGGAAGCACGGGGCTGTTTCTGAAGGGTGTCAACACTGCGCCCCCAGCCCCAACACCTGGCATTGTAAACATGCGGCTACCGAGGCGATGTGCCGGGTAATCGAGGCAAAGGGGATCGCCCCCATGGATCTGGCGGCATAAACCACAACCGGGGGCCTTCGGGCCCCTTAGTCTCTTGGAGGGAAGGCGATGAGCGCAAGCAAAGATTATTTCCAAGACATCCAAGAAAGCGTCCGTCAATCTGGCGACGCATTTGTGGTCCACAATCTCCGGCTCAGTCTCCGCAAGGCCTTGCAGGCGGCCATTGAGCTTAACCAATTAATCGAGGAACTGAACGACCTGAAGGCCAGCTATCCCCCCGAAGTTTGGGCGCAAATGTAACAGAGAGCTGGGGGGCCTTCGGGCCCCCTCTTTATAGGAGGCAACATGATTGACACACACACACCGCCCAGGAAATGGGAAGGGAGGCACAACGCCAGGGGATGATATGCGCTCCATCACTGGACCCCACCTTGATTCAGCACTTAACCCCGATATTCAGCGAAAACGTGGCCGTCCTGAAAGCCTGGATAACAGGATGGACGGATGAGAACCTCAAGGAGCTCTCCCCATGACCCCTTTGGCGGCTGAGAAAACGGAAACCCTCCCCGGGTTGCATTCTTGTTTTACCTGCGCAGACAACCTTGGGTGCAACCTGGCGGCCCGGTGCGAATCCATGACCGGCTGCATCAAGTGGCGGTGCCGGATCTGCCGGGCCCCGTGGTGGACGACAGGGTATGACCATGAGCGCTGCAATGTTACGGGCGTTCCCAACGGCGTGACCTACCATGACGGCACTCACATGGCGCCGATGCCGGAGGCCTCCGGGCATTACTACCGGCAGGGCGGATATTGCCGCGTCCACCAGAGCTGGCGCTGTGGACTGGAGAGACCTGATGCAGACCAGTAATTTTGCAACCTTCCGTGGTAGCTGCTCCCCTAACCTCGTCTCAATCGCCCTCTGGCCTCCCCGAGGCTGGCGCGGCCGGCGTTACAAAGCCCTGGCCCCCCGGCGGAAGATGATGACGATGGACGAGGCCTCCTACCGAGAAGCGTACCAAAAGATTCTGGACGGCCTGGACCCCCAGGATGTCTTCGAGGACCTGGGGGGGGATGCGATTTTATTGTGTTGGGAGCCCCCCGGCAAATTCTGCCACCGGCGTCTGGTGGCGAAGTGGCTGGAGGAACACCTGGGAGTTGATGTCCCGGAACTGCGGGAGCCGAGTTTGTTGGACAACTTTTGAATTTTGGAGGGGCAATGTTCAAACGAGATCAAATCACCCATGAAGCCGTTGTTGAGCGGTTGCCGGGCGGAGACCTGACGATAGCGAGAGATGCCCATGGCCAGAAAGCCTGGGGTGTATACGCCAAGCAAGGCCTCGTGCGGTATTTCCCCACCCGGGGGGCTGCTAAAAAAGCCCTGAAACTACAGGGGGAGGGGCCGTGAAGAAACGCTACGAGTATTGGGACCGTGACGATCCCGGCCCGTGGTCCACCGCCATGGTAGTTGGGATGGCTTTGGTTACGGCTACCCTGTTGTTCCTGTTTGGAGGTTGCTGAGATGTGGACAAGGGCAGCGATCCTAATCACGGGTCTGATCCTGGCAGGGTGCGCCACAGGCCCCCTGCCCCTGGGCAACTGGCGGCAGTCACCGCGCCCCTGCTGGTACGACAAATCGAAAGGTCCGGGAGCCCCCTACCAAGACGCGGAGGGCACCTACTACATTGGGGAAGACGGCGCATCGAACAGCTATTGCAAGATCCGGGGCGGCAATACTCCCCGGAACCCTTACGTTTACCAGCCGGGCTCCGCTTATTGGAACCAGCTCTACCAGTTCAACATCTACCGGCCCTACTTCACTCCCAATTGCCGGAGGAGGTAGGCACCATCAAGGAGGAGGCTGCAAATGATCAAGAACTTCATACCCAGATTGGCTGAAAGAGGCCGCGTAAAAATCGGCGAGAAAGGGGAGATGAAAACTTCCCAGGGTGGAAAGCAGTTTTTCCAGCCGAAAAAACTTGACCACATGGTCGTCACCACCATGCAGAGGGACGCGGCCGGGCGGTTGCTGCCGGATACTCCTCTCATGGCCCAGCTCAACCCTGGAGGCGGTAAAATTACCGAGATCCCGGTGCGACTGCTCTACGATGATCCGGACCTTAACTTTTTCACCCGCTACGCATGTTACCGGGGCACCCGATGCTGGTGTAGCGGCGACGGGGAAGCGGCCCAACGGCTTACCGGCGACAACGGCAACTACCAGCCCGTCCCCTGCCCCTGCGAGCGGCAGGACCCCATGTACCAGGGGCAAGACAAGTGTAAGACCCTGGGAACCCTGATGGTTTTAATCGAGGGGGTAAATAGGGTGGGCGGCGTCTGGTCTTTTCGCACCACCTCCTTCAACTCTGTGAATGCCATCCTCTCTTCCATGGCGCTCATCAAGACCATCACCGGCGGGCCTCTGGCGGGCATCCCTTTGGTAATGGTGCTCTCTCCTAAAACCGTCACTATCCCCATTTCTGGGCAAAGCATGGTGGTTTTCATCGTCTCCCTGGAGTACCGGGGTCCGGAGACTGAGTTGGCCGAACTGGGTTATGAACTGGCCCGGCGGC
>JAUSOZ010000191.1 GCA_030655955.1 Deltaproteobacteria bacterium | reverse complement strand
CCAGTCTCCCGAAGCACATTTTAGTTAACCCTTGAGATGCCGCGGCGCCTAGTGGAAAAATTTTCGGGCAGATTTCACTGGAATGAGTCCGTAAAATCATGATATGGAGGCTTAACCAGGTACCGGTGCCAACGGCCCGGTGTAAAGGGGGGTTAAAGGTGCAAGCAATATGGTCCGGTTTGCCGGATAGGCTGCCGCTGCCGGCCGGCCGGCTGATCCCGGCGATCATTCAGGACGCGGCGAGCAGCATGGTGTTGATGCTGGTGGATTTGAATCAGGAGGCCCTGGCGCTTATAGCCGCCACGGGCCGGGTCCATTACTACCACCCGGCCAAACGCAAGGTGGTGGCCAAGGGGGAGGCCTCGGGGCACTTTCAGGAGGTGGTGGAGGTGCGCCTGTCGTGCGGGGGGGACCAACTGATCCTCAAGGTGCGGCCCGCGGGCGGCGCCTGCGAACTGGGATATGCGTCCTGCTTTTTCCGGCGTCTGGGCCCCGACGGCTGGGAAATCGCCGACCCCAAGGTCTTCGACCCGGAAGCGGTCTACCCGGAAATCGCCTTTTCACACTGAACCAAAAGGGTCGGGGCGGGTTTTAAACCCGCCCCGACGTTTTTTCACTTTTGGGGTTGGGGTTGGGGGGTTGGGGGAAGGGGAAAGGGCCCGCGGCCCTTAGCCTCTTCCCCCAAAATCCATTCTCCTAATTTCCTACAGCTTCACCAGCCCCGCGGCCATCTTGGCGGCCATGACGGTGTTCTTCATGAGCATGGTGATGGTCATGGGACCTACGCCGCCGGG
This sequence comes from Deltaproteobacteria bacterium, assembly GCA_030655955.1. Classification (GTDB taxonomy): domain Bacteria; phylum Desulfobacterota; class Desulfobaccia; order Desulfobaccales; family 0-14-0-80-60-11; genus 0-14-0-80-60-11. The sequence continues at coordinate 2,418 of JAUSOZ010000191.1, read as the reverse complement.
CACCGGGGTGATGAAGGAGGCCTTCTCGGAGACGGCCGCGAAGTCCACGTCGCCGGCCAGCTTGGCCTTGCCGGATTCGGTCATGCCGATGCGGTTGACGCCCACGTCGATGACACAGACGCCTTCTTTCACCCAGTCGGCCTGGATGTAATTGGGCACGCCCGCGGCGACGATGAGGATGTCGGCCCGGCGGCAGTGCTCGATCATCTTGTCCTTGGGGGTGCCGGTGTGGACGCAGGTAACGGTGGCGTTGGCGCCGACCCGTTTCTGGAGCATGATGGCCACCATGGGTTTGCCCACGATGTTGGAGCGGCCCACCACCACCACTTCCTTACCCTTGGGATCGCCGTAGGCCCGATAGATGAGCTCCTGGCAGCCCGCCGGGGTGCAGGGCAGAAAGGCATAGTTGCCGATGAGGATGCGGCCCACGTTCACCGGATGGAAGGCGTCCACGTCTTTGTCGGGATTAATGCCGTAGAGCACCTTGTTGGAGTCGATGTGCTTGGGCAGGGGCAGCTGCACCAGGATGCCGTGGATCTTGGGGTCCTTGTTGTATTTGTCCAGGAGAGCCAGCAGGGCCGCTTCGGTGATATCCGGTTCCTGGTTGTCCTGGATGGAATAGAAACCGAGTTCGTGGGAGGTCTTCTGTTTGGCGGTGACGTAGCTGATGGAGCCGGGGTCTTGGCCCACCAGGATAGTGACCAGGCCCGGGACTAAATTGTGTTTGGCCTTGAGTTCTTCCACCTCTTTCTTCAGCTCTTCGCGTATCTGGGCGGCCACTTCGGCCCCTTTAATCAATTTTGCAGCCATGGATCTGGCCTCCTTTACTTGTGATTTTTTTCATTAATACCACTATTTATGCACCAGCGTCAATGGAAAAATTCACCCGGCCCAAATGCAAAACCAGGCTCAAGATCACTTTGCTTTTTTTAAAGATGAGATATAATTAAGATTTTAAAACATATTGGAGTTAAGTCGTGCCATTAATCGTACAGAAATATGGCGGCACCTCGGTGGCCAACCCCGACCGCATCGCCAATGTGGCCAATCGGGTGGTTAAAAGATGGCGGGACGGCAACAAGATGGTGGTGGTGCTCTCCGCCATGGCCGGCGAAACCGACCGCCTCATCAATCTCGGCAAAGAGTTATCCGATGACCCGGACCCCCGGGAGCTGGACGTGCTCCTGGCCACCGGCGAGCAAGTGACCGTGTCCCTGTTTTCCATGTTTCTCCGGTCCCAGGGCGTGCCGGCTACCTCGCTTTTGAGCCACCAGGCCCGGATTTACACCGACCGGGCCTACGGCCGGGCCCGGATCATCGGCATCGACACCGCCCGCATCCGGGAGGAATTGAAGAAGGGACGTATTGTCACCGTGGCCGGTTTTCAGGGCGTGGACGAAGTGGGAAACATCACCACCCTGGGCCGGGGCGGTTCCGACACCACTGCGGTGGCCATTGCCGCCTCCTTAAAAGCCGACCTGTGCGAAATCTACACTGACGTGGACGGGATCTACACCACCGATCCCCGCGTCTACCCCAAGGCCAGGAAACTTGAGCGCATCTCGTATGAGGAAATGCTGGAGTTGTCTTCCATGGGGGCCAAGGTCCTGGAGATCCGCTCCGTGGGTTTTGCCAGGCGCTATAGCGTACCCCTGGTGGTGCGCAGCAGTTTTTCCGACGAGCCGGGCACCCTGGTGACCGTGGAGGATGAAGACATGGAAATTGTGCCGGTTTCCGGCGTGGCTCTCAGCCGCAATGACGCCCGGGTAACCATCACCCGGGTTCCCGACCGCCCCGGAGTGGCGTTGCACCTGTTCCAGCCGGTGGCTAACGCCAACATCGTGGTGGATATGATCATCCAGAATACCAGCATCGACGGCCACACCGATCTCACTTTTACCGTACCCAAGGGGGACTTGAAAAAGACCCTGGCGATAGTCGAGCCGGTGGCCGCAGATATTGGGGCCGAGAGGGTGTTGAGCGAGGAAAACATCGCCAAGATCTCCATCGTGGGCGTGGGCATGAAGAACAACGCCGGGGTGGCGGCCCGGATGTTCGAAGCCATGGCGGCGGAAAACATTAACATCTTGATGATCAGCACCTCGGAGATCAAGATTTCCTGCGTCATTGAAGACAAATACGGCGAATTGGCCGTGCGGGTGCTCCACGACGCCTTCGGGCTGGAGACTCCCCCACCGAAACGGACCCCAGCTAAATAAAGAGGGCTTTCCCATGCGCCAGGTGAAAATCTATGACACCACCCTGAGAGACGGCACCCAGGCCGAGGACTTCAACCTGTCCCTGGCCGATAAAATTCGCATCGCCCAAAAACTGGCGCAGCTGGGGATTCATTACATCGAAGGCGGCTGGCCCGGCTCCAACCCCAAGGACAAGGATTTTTTCACCGAAATCCGCAAC
>JAUSOZ010000109.1 GCA_030655955.1 Deltaproteobacteria bacterium | reverse complement strand
CGCGGTGGATGGGGTCTCCCTGACCGTAAACGCATGTCAGGGCAATACCTTTACGGTGAACGTCATCCCGCACACCGCCCGGGAGACCACCCTGGCGAGCCTCAAAGTTGGTGACCGGGTCAACCTGGAAACGGATATCATCGGCAAGTACGTGGCCCGGCTGCTGGGGAAAGGCGGCCCCCAGGGCGAGGGCGTTACCCCGGAGCTGTTGGCCCGGCACGGATTTTTGTAGGTAAGCAGTGAGCCGTAAGCAGTGAGCAGTAAGGGACAGACCACACCGGCAAGATGCCGGTGCGACGAATAAACGAAAATAGAAAAGATATAACAGGAACTTAGACATGTCGGTTTCACCCATTGAAGAAGCCATACAAGACATCCGCCAGGGCAAGATGATCATCCTGGTGGACGACGAAGACCGGGAAAACGAAGGCGACCTCACCATGGCGGCGGAGAAGGTCACGCCCGAACTCATCAATTTCATGGCCCGCTATGGGCGGGGCCTCATCTGTCTGGCCCTGTCGCCGGAGCACGTGGAGCGCCTGCAGTTGCCCCAGATGGTCAGCAACAACCAATCGGGCTTCAAGACCGCGTTCACGGTGTCCATCGAGGCCCGGCGCGGGGTCACCACCGGGATTTCCGCCGCCGACCGGGCCACCACCATCCTCACCGCGGTGGCGGACAATGCCCAGCCGGATGACCTGGTGAGCCCGGGGCACATTTTCCCCATCCGAGCCCGCAAAGGTGGGGTGCTGGTCCGCACCGGGCAGACCGAGGGCTCCACGGACCTGGCTCGCCTGGCCGGTCTCAAAGGCGCCGCGGTGATCTGTGAGGTCATGAAGGACGACGGCACCATGGCCCGGATGCCGGACCTGGAAATATTTGCCGCTGAGCATGGCATCAAGATCGCCACCATCAAGGATTTGGTGGAACATCGGCTGCGGCACGAGTCTTTTGTCCACCGCCGGGCCACCGTTAAGCTGCCCACCTATTTTGGGGAGTTCACCGCCATCGCCTACGACAACGATGTGGATGACAACCAGCACGTCGCCCTGATAAAAGGGGACATCACCCCCGATGAACCCATCCTGGTGCGGGTGCATTCCGAATGCGTCACCGGCGACGTGTTTCACTCCCTCAGGTGCGACTGCGGCGACCAGTTGGAGGCGGCCATGCAGATGGTGGAGTGCGAAGGCCAAGGCGTCATTCTCTACATGCACCAGGAGGGCCGGGGTATCGGCTTGGTAAACAAGCTCCGGGCCTACGAACTCCAGGACCATGGCGCCGATACCGTGGAGGCCAACGAGGCCCTGGGCTTCAAGGCGGATCTGCGGGACTACGGCATCGGGGCCCAGATCCTCCGGGACCTGGGGGTCAGGAAGATGCGCCTCATGACCAACAACCCCAAGAAGATCATCGGCCTGGAAGGTTACGGCCTTAATATGGTGGAGCGGGTAGCGCTGGAGATCCCCCCCAACCGGGAGAATCGCAACTACCTCAAGACCAAGTGCCTAAAGATGGGGCACCTGCTAAAAATGGTCTAACAGCAGGGTCTGGGTTCTGGCACCGAAATCAAGACCCAGAACCCAAAACCTAAAACCCAGAACCTGTTATTTAACCATAGGGGGCTTACATGCGTACTCTGGAAGGCAAGCTCACCGCCGCCGGCTTGAAATTCGCCCTGGTGGTGAGCCGGTTCAATTCCTTTATCACCGAGCGCCTGCTGGAGGGCGCCCTGGACTGTCTGCGGCGCCAGGGCGCAGCTGAGGAACACCTGGCAGTGCTACGGGTGCCGGGCGCCTGGGAGATTCCCCTGGTGGCCAAGCGCCTGGCCCAGGCCGGGGGCTACGACGCGATCATCTGCCTGGGCGCCGTGATCCGGGGTTCCACGCCCCACTTCGATTACGTGGCCGCGGAGGTGAGCAAGGGGATCGCCCAGGTGTCCCTGGACAGCGGGGTGCCCATCGCCTTCGGCATCCTCACCACCGAGACCCTGGAGCAGGCCATCGAACGAGCCGGCAGCAAGGCGGGCAACAAAGGCTTTGCCGCCGCCGAAGCCGCCATCGAGATGGTCAACCTCCTGAAAGCGCTGGGAGCCTGACTGCTTGGGGAAATTTTCCCGCAGCCAATGCCGGGAATGGGCCCTGCAATTTCTCTATCAGGCCGAGTTCGCCGGGCCCCACCGGCCCGAGGCCCTGGAGCGGTTCTGGCACCATTTCCAGACCGAAGACGCCCCTCCCGCTTATCTCCTGGACCTGGTGGAAGGCGTGACCTCCCATCTGGAGGAGCTCGATGTCTTCATTGTGCGCTACTCGGAGCATTGGCGCCTGGAGCGCATGACCATCGTGGATCGCAACCTGCTCCGGCTGGCCATCTATGAACTGCTGTACCAGCCCCAGATTCCGGTTAAGGTGGTGATCAACGAGGCGGTGGAGATGGCCAAGCGCTACGGCAGCGAGGCCTCCGGGGGGTTCGTCAACGGCATCCTGGACCAGGTGCGGATGTCCGTGGGCCGGGAGGTCTGAGCCGGCCAGGGTCGGCGGCTGCTCCCCGCGGGCGCCGGAATCGGCTCCCTGGGCTTGCATCTTGGGGTATAAGTGTATTATAAGTGAATAATACTATGTCTTGAGCAAACCGTGATCAGGGTCGAAATTCCCTGGCACAGGGCGTTGGCATTCTGGCTTGAACCGCACTGCGGGAGAGGGGGGACAAGATGACTCGGAAATGGTTGGCGATTGCAAGCGTTGTTCTCTTGGTTGTGTCTCTGGCAGGCTGTGCCACCGATAGCGGCTACTATGATCCGGCCCGGTCCGCCGGGGCTGGCGCCTTGGGCGGGGCCGCCACCGGCGCCGCCATCGGCTCCATTATCGGCGCGGCCAGCGGCCACGCCGGCACCGGGGCCTGGGTGGGTGCCGCCGCCGGGGGCGTCTTAGGTGGCGTGGGCGGGGCGCTCTATGCCTCCCACCGCAACAGCGAGATCCGCTCGGGCCAGGCTGCGGCCCAGGCGAATAACTACCAGGGCCAGGGCAACGTGGTGAGCGTGGACAATGTGACGGCATCTCCTTCCACGGTCAGGCCGGGGCAGCAGGTTAACCTGGGCATGAATTACACCATCCTGACGCCTGACAACCAGCCGGTGTCCGCCAACCTGGTGCGGGAGATCCGGTATCAAGGCAACCTGGTGGGATCGCCCTACCAGACCACGGTGAGCAATAGCAACGGCAGCTACAATGACAACGTGTCTTATTCCCTGCCCAACAACGCCACCCCCGGGGTCTACACCGTCACCAGCCGGTTGTCCAGCAACTACGGCACCTCGCAGCGGGAAGCGTCTTTTAGCGTGCAGTAAAGTCTCAAATTTCGGAGGAGCCTGGGAGATTCTGCCGGAAGGTGGAGAATTCCCGGGCTTCTTCTGCCCACCCCATTGACAAACCTATTGCCTTCTGATAAATAATTATTTTTTCACCCTTCCTTGCCCTGGGCCTGCGAGCACCAGGGCCATACGACCATAAGGAGGAAGAATGCGTCGTTATGAATCGCTCTGGGTGGTGAATGGCGACCTCCCCGATGAAGAAGTAAAATCCGCCATCGATAAGTTTTCCGGAATTATTTCCTCCCAAGGTGGAACCCTGGTGGGGCTGGATGAGTGGGGCCGCCGCAAGCTGTCCTACAAAATCCAAGGCACCATCCGGGGCTACTACGTGTTAGCTGATTTTGCCGGGACGTCCGAGACGGTTAAGGAGTTGGAGCGCAACTACCGGATTGACGACCGCATCATCCGCTTCCTCACCACCAAGAAATCGGAAAAGGTGAATCTGGAGGCCCTGCAGGCCGAGATCGCGGCCAAGGCCAAGGCGGCGGCGCCGCCCGAGCCTGAAGCCGCGGCCCCGGCTGAAGCTGCGGCCCCGGTAGAAGTCGCGGCCCCGGCTGAAGTTGCCGCCCCGGTGGAAGCCGCCGCCCCAGAAGAACCTGCCGCCCCTGCCAAGGAGGAATAATCCGTGCCTGTAATGCCTCGCCGCAAACGGAAACAATTTTACGTCCGCCGCAAGGTCTGCCGGTTTTGCGTGGATGCCAATCTGCCCATCGATTACAAAGACGTTAATACCCTGAGACAATTTGTCACCGAGCGGGGCAAGATCATTCCCCGCCGCATCTCGGGGAACTGCGCCCGCCATCAGCGGCGGGTCACCAGAGCCATCAAGCAGGCCCGGTTGTTGGCCTTGATTGCCTATACTCCGCAAGTGCCCATTACGTGAGGGCAGGGGGGAGCGGTAAGCCGTGGGCCGGGGTCTTGTCATTTGGTTCCTCTGCCTGGTCGCCCTCCTTGTAGGGTTCCTGGGGGCCCAGGTTAATCCCCTGGTCTACCTGGTGGTCGGCGTCCTGGCGCCCTTGCCGGTGCTGGTAATCGGTTGGCGCTCCGGGGAGTTGGCGGCTCTGGCGGTGGCTTTGGTCGGCGCCGTCGCTATCTTCTGCCTGCACCCCGCTCTGGAAACCATCTGGCAAAACCTGGGTTTTCTCAATCTGCTGCTCATGGGAGTGATGTTGGCCAGCCTGCAGTGCCGGGGAGTAACCGCACCTCAGGCTATCATGGTGACGGTGGCGGCCTTGACCGTGGGCGCCTTGCTGCTCTTTCTCGGGCAGGCGGTTTTTATGGGAATTTCGCCCCAGGACCTGCTGGCTCAAAAGAGCGCCGAGGTTATGGACACCGTCCGCAAGGTCCTGGGGGACGGCGCCGGCGGCGTCTCAGACTCCGTGGTCCCGGGCGTGGCTCCGGCTCAGGTGGAGGCCCTGTTGCAGCGTCTCCTGCCGGGGTTGCTGGTTACCAACATGGCCCTGGTTGCCTGGTTAAACGTGGTCCTGTCCCGGCAGCTGATTGTGCTCCTGGGATGGGGCGCCGCCGATCCGCCGCTGTCTCGCTGGGCGGCCCCGGAGTGGCTGATTTTTGTGTTGCTGGGTGCTGGATTTCTCCTGCTGGTGCCGGTGACCGGAGCGCGGTTCTTCGGACTGAACCTGCTCATGGTGGTGGCGGTGCTCTATTTTTGCCAGGGAGTGGCGGTGGTGGCCACCTGGTTTAACCGCCTTGGCCTGCCGCGCCTGCTGCGCATGATCGGCTACCCCTTGCTGTTTTTGAATCCGTTTTTTTTCGTGATTATCACCCTGGGATTGCTGGACCTGTGGCTGGATTTTCGCCGGTTGCATCAGCCCAAGGATGCGTGAGGAGGAGTTTTCGATGAAGGTCATCTTGACGGAAGATATCACCCCTTTGGGCGCCATGGGCGCCTTAGTGGACGTGGCCCGGGGCTATGCCCGCAATTATCTCATCCCCCAGGGCAAGGCCATGGAAGCCACCCCGGGCAACCTGGTCCAGATAGAACGGGCCAAGGTCAAGTACCTCCAGACACAGGCCACGGAAAAGGAAAAAGCCCAGGCCCAGGTGGCCCACCTGGAAGGGGCCAGCGTCACCATCGCCCAGCGGGTGGCGGAGGAGGAGCGCCTCTACGGTTCCGTCACCGCCGCCATGATCGCCGAGGCCCTCGAAAGCCAGGGCTTCATCGTGGATAAAAAGCAGCTGGAACTGGCGGAACCCATCAAGAAGCTGGGCACCTACGAAGTGACCATCCGCCTGGCCCCGGAAGTCCAGACCACGGTCAGTGTGGTGGTAGTGTCCGACAAGGCTTAAAAATAAGCCATCGAATATCGGGGGAAGAGGTCAGGGCCTTTTTTCATTTCTTCATATTTTTCGTAAAAGGCCCCCATCTCCTCCTCCGAACTGCCGGTGAGACCAGGTAATAAATTGCCCTGGGCAAAACTTGCCCTGACAACCTCTGCATCAAATTTACTATCATCTGACGCGGTTTCTCTTCCAAAGACTTCTGTAACAATTATAAATTTTGTTGGGGACCTATCGTTCCTTCTTCTTTTATGAGTTCGGTCTTTTCATTGCCAATACAAATTATTTCAATAACTTGTCCGTAATCATCCAGAATGGCTTTATTTGTCCAAGATACCAAAATCCGTTCGCCATTGCGCTTCATATTCTCATTTTCATTGCTGGTATAGCGCTCCGGGTGGCTTATCAGGTCGGCAATCATTATCGCCAGGTTACGGCCAGCGGTATCGGTCTCCGGCACAATTGTTCCTATGACGCTATACCCGAATATTTCATCCTCAGTATAACCAAAAAGGACCTGGGCGAATTTATTGAAAAAAGTAACCTGACCTTTGAGATTAAGACGTAAAATTATGCTGTGCGCCTCCTCTGCCAGGACACGAGATTGTGCTTCACTAAAACGCAGCGCCAATGCATCTTGCTGGTGTTCTAAAAATTCGTAACGTAAGGCTTCATCGGCTTTGGCGAGATCGGCGGTCTGTTTATTAACCAGATCTTCTAAATGGATGTATCCATTTATCAAAGCTTGTTCAGATTGTTGACGATCAGCGAGATTCTTATTTAGCTGATCTAAGAGGTTAAAATATTTGTTTAATATAAAATACGCCACCAGGGTGCCAATAACGCTGATGAAAATAATGGTAATGATATGAGAATCCCAAAGAGATAAATTGGGCAAAAATAAATTTTTAACAAACTCAAATATAATCATGCCGACTATGATAATTAATGCAACTAACAAGAGCCGAACCAATAAGTCTGCTGATTTTCTGTTTTTTTCCATGATCTTATTATCCGAGATTATGCGGCTGCCTTGGCCAGTGCAATCCAAAAAAGGTTTTTATGGCCTCTCGCCCGGAAAAATTCCCCAAAGTTTCTCTCCTTAAGGCCGAATCCTCACTTTAACGCCATGATAGCATAAATTTCTTTTTAAAAAAAAGCTTTCTCTCAGAATTATTGACCGACCACGCCATCAAACCCCCATGAGGGCCGTAGGGCGGGAAAGC
>JAUSOZ010000186.1 GCA_030655955.1 Deltaproteobacteria bacterium | reverse complement strand
AACCCTGCGGGCCCAGACCGCCCGGCAACTGTGGGGGAGTTGAAGCTGAGAACCAATCCAGCGCGGGCAAATTGTAGGGGCGGTTCGCGAACCGCCCCTACGGGGCAAATCCAAAGGGCCGGCCCATATTTTTTGATCTGGTGTGACATTTCACCATTAATATGGCAATTAAATATGAGGGGTTTCTCCCCCCTTTTCTAAAGGGGGAAATTCCCTCGCCTGGTAGGGGTTGCGTTAATTTCTGCCATGAAGTACTTGGCTGATGTGGTGCGCCGGGCGCACCCGACATTAACCTTTCGGGGATGGGGTTTGGGGAATTTTTCATAATTTTCATAAGAGGGCAGGGATCACACTTATGAAAAAACGAACCAGCCCCTGGCCCCCTTCACCAAGCAGATAAACCATGACTGACACTACAGCCGAAGTCATCTGGGTGAGCGGGCCGGTGATGCGGTCCAGCGGCGGGGACGTCCTCTCCATGTACGAGACCGTAGAGGTGGGGGCGGCGCGTCTCATCGGCGAGGTCATCGCCCTGGAAGGCGAGGTGGCCACCCTCCAGATCTACGAGGACACCGGCGGCATCCGGCCCGGCGACCCGGTGGTAGGGCAGGGCGCCCCTCTATCGGTGGAGATCGGGCCGGGTTTGGTCGGCCAGATCTTCGACGGCATCCAGAGACCCCTGAACGCCCTGAGGCGCGCCACCGGCGTCTTTATCGGCCGGGGGGCCATAGTAACCCCCCTGGACCGGGAGAAGGCCTGGCCGTTCGAGCCCCGGCTCAAGGTGGGGGAGACCGTCGCCGGCGGCGATATCCTGGGGGTGGTGCCCGAGACCAGCGCCATGGAGCACCGGGTGCTGGCGCCGCCCGGGGTGGCCGGTGAAATTTTTTATATGGCCGAGCCCGGGGCTTATACCTTGAATGATGCCATCGCCCGGGTGAAAGATGCCCGGGGCCGGGAGGCGGAGCTGTTCCTGTGGCACCGCTGGCCGGTGCGCCAGGCCCGGCCTTACCGGGAGCGCCTGCTGCCGACGGAGCCCTTGATCACGGGCCAGCGGGTCTTGGACGCCTTGTTTCCCCTGGCCAAGGGCGGCGCCGCCGCCATTCCCGGCGGATTCGGCACCGGCAAGACCATCACCCAGCACCAGCTCACCAAGTGGTGCGAGGCCGACCTGATCGTGTACGTGGGCTGCGGCGAGCGGGGCAACGAAATGACCGGCATCCTGACGGAATTGCCGAATCTCACCGACCCCCGCACCGGGCACGCCCTCATGGAGCGCACCATCCTCATCGCCAACACCTCCAACATGCCGGTGGCGGCCCGGGAGGCCTCCATCTACACCGGCATCACCCTGGCCGAGTATTTCCGGGACATGGGTTTCAGTGTGGCCATGATGGCCGATTCCACCAGCCGCTGGGCCGAGGCTTTGCGCGAGATCTCCTCCCGCCTGGAGGAGATGCCGGCGGAGGAAGGTTTCCCGGCGTATCTGGCCACCCGGCTGGCAGAGTTCTATGAACGGGCCGGCGCCGTGATCACCTTAAACGGGAGCCAAGGCTCGGTGTCGGTCATCGGGGCGGTGTCGCCGCCGGGGGGGGATTTTTCCGAACCCGTGACTCAGCAAACCAAGCGCTTTGTGCGCACCTTCTGGGGCCTGGACAAGGAGCTGGCCGCGGCCCGCTATTTCCCGGCCATCAACCCCATCGACAGTTATAGCGAATACCCCGACCTGGTGGCGGGCTGGTGGGCCGAGCACGTGGACCCGGGCTGGCAGGAGATGCGGGGCCAGGCCCTGGTGCTGCTCCAGGAAGATTATGAACTGCAGCGCATCGTCAAGATCATCGGCGAGGAGGCCCTGCCGGACGCCCAGCGCCTGACCCTGGCCGCGGCCCACTGGCTCAAGGAGGGTTTCCTGCAGCAGAGCGCCTTCGATCCGGTAGACATGTTTTGCCCCCCCGTCAAACAGATGAAGATGCTCAAGCTGATCCTGGGAACCTTCCGGAAGGCCAGGGAGGTGATGGCCGGGGGCGTACCGTTCTACCAGGTCCGGGAACTGGAGGAGTTAGCGGCCCTGATGCGCATGAAGTCCGCCATCAAGGCCGACGAGTTGGAAAAGTTCGACGAGTTGGAGACGGCCTTGAGTGACAAGCTGGAGGCGCTGGCGGGGTAGAGTTTTTAATTTTGCGGTAAGGTGCCCAAGCAGAGCTTGGGCCAAGATGTACGTTCCCAAGCAGGAGCTTGGGAACGAGATAACATGGCGATGGTGGGCAGAGCCCGCCCTACAGGGAGATCGGCGGCGCCAATTCTTAGCGTTTGCTGACTGCTGATACTCATGAGCAATCAAAAGACTCTTTTTTGTCATTCTGAGCGCAGGGAAGAATCTCTGTTTTAAAGCCGCCGAGATTCTTCACTCCGCGGCGCTCCGTTCAGAATGACATGAATATGCATTGTTTTGTGACTGCAAATTTGTAAGACAGCTATTGCACCGAAAAATTATGAACGATCAACCCAAAACCCAAAACCCAGAACCCAAAACCCCCCTCCCGGCCACCGGCCGTGAGTACCTGGGCCTCAAGAGCATTATCGGGCCGCTCCTGGTGGTTACGGGGGTTCGAGGGGTGGGGTTTGACGAGAGTGTCGAGGTCACCGCCCCGGACGGCTCCCGCCAGACCGGCCGGGTCCTGGCCGTGGGCCAAGACGAGGCGGTGATCGAGCTCTTCGGCGAGACCGTGGGACTGTCCCTGCAAAAAACCCGGGTGCGTTTCACCGGCAGTCCTTTGACGGTGCCGGTGTCCACCGATCTGTTGGGCCGCATCTTCAACGGCATGGGCCAGCCCCTGGACGGCGGCCCGCATCCGGTGGGGGAAGCCAGCCGCGACATCAACGGCCAGCCCATCAACCCCACGGCCCGCACCTATCCCCAGGAGTTTATCCAGACGGGGGTCTCGGCCATCGACGGCATGAACACCCTGGTGCGGGGACAGAAGCTCCCCATCTTCGCCCTGAGCGGCCTGCCCCACAACGAGCTGGCGGCCCAGATCGTGCGCCAGGCCCGGCTCCCGGGGGACGAGGGGCGCTTCGCCATTGTGTTTGCGGCCATGGGGGTGCAGCATGACGTGGCCAATATCTTCCGCCAGTCCTTCGAGGCCAGCGGCGTGCTCAACAACGTGGTCATGTTCCTCAACCTGGCCAGCGACCCGGCCATCGAGCGCCTGGTCACCCCCCGCCTGGCCCTGACCGTGGCGGAGTTTTTGGCCTTTGACCGGGACCACCACGTCCTGGCTATTCTGACGGACATGACCAACTACTGCGAGGCCCTGCGGGAGGTGGCCAGCTCCAAGGGCGAGGTGCCCAGCCGCAAGGGCTACCCCGGGTATCTGTACAGCGATCTGGCGTCCATCTATGAGCGGGCCGGCAAGATCGAGGGCCGGGCGGGCTCCATCACCCAGTTGCCCATGCTCACCATGCCCAACGACGACATCACCCACCCCATCCCGGACCTCACCGGCTACATCACCGAGGGCCAGATCGTCTTGGACCGGGGCCTGCACCAGCGGGGCATTTACCCGCCCATCAACGTGCTACCGTCACTTTCCCGGCTGATGAGCGACGGCATCGGCGCCGGCCACACCCGGGAAGACCATAGCCACGTGTCGTCGCAACTCTACGCCGTCTATGACCGGGCCCGGCGCATCCAGTCCCTGGCGGCGATTATCGGGGAAGACAGCCTGTCGACGGGGGACCGCCAGGTGCTCAATTTCGGCCGGGCCTTTGAAGAAAAATTCCTGCGCCAGCAGCAGGATGAAAACCGCTCCATCACCCAGACCCTGGACCTGGCCTGGCAGATCCTCAAGGAACTGCCCCGGGGCGACCTCACCCGGGTGACCAAGGCGGAAATTGAGAAATATGGGGGCAGGTGAGGTAGAGATAGGCTCATTGTAGGGGCGCACCTGTGTGTGCGCCCTGAAGCAAGGGCGGACACATGGGTCCGCCCCTACAGAAGAATTGCTGTTTGTCTGCGACTTGGTCTCAGAGGGCGCCCGTGCCTGTGCGCTTCTACCTAAAAGGGATTAACCGTGGCTCGATTATCGCTTCCCGCTACCAAGGGGAATCTCTTAAAGATCAAGGCCGAGCAGCTCCTGGCCATAGAGGCCGTTACCTTCCTGGAGGAAAAACGCGACCTGCTGTTGGGGGAGTTGCTGCGGCTCCAGGGGCAGGCGGCCACCTTCCGGCGCCGGGTGGAGCAAGCCCTCACGGGCGCCTATGGTCACCTGGTGGCGAGCCTGCTCTCCGGCGGCCGCGAGGCCGTGGCCCGGGCCGCCCTGGGCGTCAGGGGCCAGGACCGGGTGGGGCTTAAAGATCGGGGTTTTTTGGGTATGCCCATGCCGGTGGTGGAATTCCACCCCGGGGACCAGCGGCCCCACATAAGTTTCGGGTCCACCGCCAGCGCCCTGGACGAGTGCCAGGCGGCCGTAAGAGAGGCCCTGGGCCCCATCGCCGAACTGGCAGAGGTGGAGGCCATCCTGTGGCGTTTGGCCGAGGAGCTGAAGCGTACCATCCGGCGCACCAACGCCTTGAATTACATGATCATTCCCACTTACCAGGAGACCATCCACTATCTGGAGGGCGCCCTGGAAGAACGGGAACGGGAAGGGCTGTTTCATCTGAAACGGGTCAAGGCCAGGAAGGGAAAACAGTAGTCAGTATTCAGTAGTCAGTAGTCAGTGGTTGGGACAAAATTCGATTGATTTAACCGAAAACCGAAAACCGAAAACTGACTACTGACTACTGGCTACTGACTACTTACAAAAAGGAGGTCAGGGTGGCGCCGATCACAAAAATTCTGGTACCCGTGGACGGCTCGGAGGCGGCGCTGGCGGCCTACCGGCTGGCGCTGACGGCGGCCCGGGCCTTAGCGGCCGAAGTCATCTTGCTTTACGTCGTGGATGTTTCGGCCCTGGACGAGATAGTCCGCCTGTCCGGCCGGGAACGTCCCCACCTGATGCACGAGATGCAGGAGTCCGGCATGAAGCTGCTCCTGTCCCTGAGCCAGGAGGCCAAGCAGCAGGGGGTTGCCGCCCGGGTGGAAATCCAGTCCGGTATGCCCGACGAAGTCATCATGGATGAAGCCATCCGCCAGCAGGTCGGGTTGATCGTCATGGGCAAGGTCGGCCGGAAACGGCACCGGCGGTCGCTCCTGGGCTCGGTGACCGAGCGCATCCTGGAGGCCTCCGACCTGCCGGTGCTGGTGGTCAGCCCCAGGCAGGACTGAAGGGAAAGCGGCGGATTTTATCTCCTCCCCCCTGAGTATCCTTTTGCCTTGTGGGGCTTTTCCCGGTAGAATAAGCACGGCCCAATCCAGACTGAAGATTTTTGTCGTAGTGCCGCAGGCCGACATGGAGGACCGATGAAACTAACCCGGCGATTTATTCCCATCATCCTGGTGGCAGTGCTGGCGGTGGGAGGGTTGGCTTACTGGTTGATATGGTGGGAAACCCGGCAGCCCAATAATACCCTGCGCCTGGAAGGGCACATGGAGGCCACCGAGACCGATCTGGCCTTCAAGGTTTCCGGCATTATCCAGTACATCTTTTTCCAGGAGGGCGACTGGGTCGCCACGAACCAGACCGTGGCCGGCCTGGAGGCCAAGGACCTCAAAGACGAGGTGGACCGGGCCCGGGCCGCCCTGGCCGCGTCCCAGGCCAACCTGAACAAGTTCGAGCGCGGTTACCGGTCCCAGGAGATCAAGGAAGCCGAGGCCCAGGCGGGCAAGACCAAGGCGGACCTGGTAAATAAAAAGCTGGATTATGCGCGCTACGAAAGCCTCTATAAGCGAAAGGTCGTACCCGGCATCACCCGGGACAAGTTCGAGGCCGACTACCTCATGGCCAAAGAGGCTCACAAGAGCGCCGCGGAGCAATACAGCATGTTGAAAGAAGGCTACCGGGTGGAGGACATCGACCAGGCCCGGGGCCAGTTTAAAGAGGCCCAGGCGGCGCTGGAGCTGGCCCTCACCCGTTTGGGGTACGGCACCATCAATTCCCCGGTGAACGGCGTGGTGCTGGTGCGCCCCATGGAGCCCGGCATGACCGCGGCGGTGGGGGCGCCGGTGCTCACCCTGGGAGATATGGACAATATCTATTTTCAGGGCTATATCCCGGCAACCGACCTGGCCAAGGTCAAGTTCGGCATGAAGGCTTACGTCACCAGCGACTCCTACCCCGGCAAGAAATACCCGGCCTGGGTGTCATTCATCAACGCCAAGGCGGAGTTCACCCCCAAGACGGTGGAAACCTACAAAGAGCGGGTGACCCTGGTCTATCGCTGCAAGATCCGGGCGCAAAACCTCAACTACGACTTGAAGCCGGGGATGCCGGCGGAAGCGGTCATTCTCCTTGACAGCCAATCAGGCGACCAGCCCAAGCAGTGATGCGGCCATCCGGGTCGAAGGGCTGACCAAACGCTTCGGGACGCTCACCGCCGTGGATCATATCACCCTGACGGTGTCGCCGGGAGAGGCCTTTGCCCTGGTGGGACCGGACGCGGCCGGCAAGACTACCACCATGCGTATGCTTGTGGGCATCATGGACCCGGACGCAGGCCGGGCCGAAGTCCTGGGGTTTGACACGGTCAGGGAATCGGAGGCCCTCAAAGAGCATATCGGCTACATGCCCCAGCGCTTCGGTCTCTACAACGACCTGACGGTGGCCGAAAACATGGCCTTTTATGCCGACATCTACCGGGTTCCCCGGGAGGAACGGGACCAGCGGATGCCGGAACTCCTGGGTTTTTCCAACCTCACCCCGTTCCAAGACCGGCTGGCCCGCAATCTCTCCGGGGGGATGCGCCAGAAGCTGGGCCTGGCCTGCGCCCTCATTCACCGGCCTCGGCTGCTCTTCCTGGACGAGCCCACCTTTGGGGTGGACCCCATCTCCCGGCGGGAGTTCTGGGAGATTCTCTACGGGCTGCTGGGCGCCGGCCTCACCATCTTCCTGTCCACCGCCTACATGGACGAGGCCGAACGGGCCCACCGGGTCGGTCTCATGCATCACGGCCGCTTGCTGGTGGTGGACACGCCCAAGGCCATCAAGACTTCCTTTCAGGGGGAACTCCTGGAGGCCCGGGCCTCCAACCTGTGGACCGCCAGAGAAGTTTTGGCCACCAACCCCCTGGTGCGCCTGTCCCTGGCCATGGGCGACCGCCTGATGATCACGGTGGACGACGCCGCCGCCGCGGTGGCCCCCCTCACGGAGGCGCTCACACAGGCCGGCCTCACCGGGGTGTCCATGGAGCGGGCCAACCCCGACCTGGAGGACCTCTTCGTCCAGATCGTCCGCCGGGAAGAGGAATAAAGGGGCGAAAAGGGGAAGAGGGGAAAAGGCGAAAGGGGTTTGAAAGCCCGTATAATGTAGGGTGCGCACCGCGCACCATAAG
>JAUSOZ010000172.1 GCA_030655955.1 Deltaproteobacteria bacterium | reverse complement strand
GGCCGCCAGGTCTTCCCCGTAGAGTTTCAGGCAGGTTTCCACCACGGCCGCATCGTAGAGAATCCCTTTGTTCAGGGTGAGTTCATCCAGGGTTTCAGCCAGACCCAGGGAGGCGCGATAAGGACGGTGGGAGCACATGGCCTCCATCACATCGGCCACACCCAGGATTCTGGCTTCCAGGAGGATTTCCTCCCCCTTCAGACCCTGGGGATAGCCGGAGCCATTCAGCCTCTCGTGATGTTGGAGGATAATCTGGGCAGTGTTGCCGGGGAGGCTGACGGGCTCCAGGATGTTATACGCCACCTGGGGGTGGGTTTTAATCAGGGCGAATTCCTGGGGAGTGAGTTTCCCTGGCTTGGAAAGAAGGTCCGAGGGGATAGCGAACTTGCCCAGGTCATGGAGCGTACCGGCCATCCGCAGATTTTGCAGGCGATCCTCGGAAAGGCCCATCTCCCAGCCAATGCTGCAGGCGATCTGGCTTACCCGCCGCTGATGACCAACAGTATAGGGGTCCCGGGTTGCCATCGTTGACTCCAGCACCTGCATGAGGGCCTCCATGATTGCTCCTTCTCCACCAGAGTTTCACCTCGCCGGCCTTAACGTCGTCAGTCGCAGAATCCTTGGGCCGGTGAGGTTACCCATAAACTACAGGCGATCCCTGACCCCGGCAATTAGGGTTTCCCTGATTTCTTTTTTCGGAATCCCTTATTCTCTCGGAAATGGAGGCTAACAAATGGCACTCAGGGAGAAACGCGCCCTCCCCTGCCGGTGGCCGGGGGCCCGGAGCTGATGACGCCTGAACTCCCAGCCCTGCCCCCCGCCCGGCGGCAAGAATTGGCAAGCCTGGCCCAGCAGTTGGACCAGCCTTTCCAGAATCTGGAGCTGCTGGACCAGGCCCTGCGCCACAGTTCCTATGCCCATGATAACCCGGGCAGTGGCCCCAGCAATGAACGGTTGGAGTTTTTGGGGGACGCGGTTCTGGCCCTCACCGTCAGTGCGCTCCTGCTGGCCAGGTTTCCCGAAAGTTCCGAAGGAGAGATGTCCCGAGGGCGGGCCGCTTTGGTAAATGCCCGGCAACTGGCAGCCCTGGCCCGGCGTCTGGGTCTGGGGGCTTACCTCTTGCTGGGGCGCGGGGAAGAAGGGCAGGCGGGCCGGGAGAAGCCCTCTCTCCTGGCTAATGCCCTGGAGGCGCTGCTTGGGGCGGTCTACCTGGACAGCGGCCTGGAGGCGGCGGCGCACCTGACGGCACGCTGGTTCAGTCCGCTGATTTCCACCGCTCTTCCCGGACAGGACTTCAAAACCTCCCTGCAGGAGTTCACCCATGCCCGCTACAAGGCCCCACCTTCATATCACCTGATGACCGAAAGCGGCCCCGGCCACGCCCGACATTTTCAGGTGGAGGTGCGTCTCCAAGACCAGCCGCTGGCTCAGGGGGAAGGCCGTACGAAAAAAGAGGCGGAGCAGCGGGCGGCGCGCCGGGCCCTGGAAATCCTCGCCGGCGACGGCGCGGTACCTGACCAGGACGCGGCCCCGTCTGAGGCTGCGGAAGATTGACACCAGTCATGAGGGGGATGAAGATCGGCAGGCCACCTTCCTCCCGTCGATAGAGCAAAACAATGCGGCGCGATAATTTCCTGCCTGGCGCGGCAAAAAGGGCAGTTACCGGGGCTCATGCCCCCTCGCCCTATTTATCGCTTTCGAGCTTCATGGGAATGCCGCAGCAGACCAACACGCCCCCGCCGGCTTCCACTACCTTCACCTTGTTGCCGCATACCTTACAGCGATATTCCTGCCCTACTGCTGTCGCCATGCTCGTCCTCCTCGTGAGATTCCATTTGCTGACACCGGGGACAGAGACCCCAGAACGTCAGAGACGGATGTTCAATCTTAAAGCCCTGCAGCGCCTCCGCCGGTAAGGCGGGGACTTCTGAGCCCTCCCAGTCCAAGTCGATGATCTGGTGGCACTGCCGGCAGATGAGATGGGCGTGTCGCCCGGTTTCGCCGTCGTAACGCGCCACCGCGTGCAGGGGGTTAACCTTGATCACCATGCCTTGCTGACACAAGATCTCCAGGGTTTTGTACACGGTGTTAAAGGAGATGGCCGGGAGCCCCCGCCGCACCTCCTGATAGATGTGATCGGCGCTGGGATGGTCCCGCCGGCTTGAGAGGACAGCCATCACCGCCAGGCGCTGCGGGGTCACCGCAATCCGGCGGTTTCGCAATTGCTGGATGAGATTTTCCATGTTTTATTATTAATTAAGAATTATTACTAACTATGTCAAGGGGAAACACCCCGGTATCAGGTTTGGCTCAGATTTTTTTGGACGTAAGCGGGAGAAGCGGTGGAAATGGCGGGTTACAGAAGTGGCTGGTGGTACTTTGACCCGCACCCGGTCAGAGAAATCCGGATGCGAGGTGGAAAATAGGCTGATTCAGGGGTTATTCATCATGGCTAACAATAATAATTTCACCCGGATTATTATTGTGTCGCTCCTTAAAATACCGGGGCAAAAGCATCTGATCCGGCCGATGAAAAAATACTCATCCGATGATTGGAACGTAGGGGCGCAAGTAATGGCACGAGGCGGGTGGATTTATTCCTGCCGTAGGAGTCCGGGGACCCGAGTCAGGGCGTCCGAACAGAAAAAAGTAGCCCCGCCGGAGGTCTCCGAACCTGAGGCGCAATGAAAACCCTGGAGATGCTGCACCGCGCCTCATAGGCACCGTGGTCCTAATAATAGTAATTCAGGCCGGTCTGAAAAAAGTTGACGTTAAAGGCGGGGTTTTCCTTATAGATGCCGGCGTTGGAGGAATGACGGAACCGGTAAGCCACCGATAGGGCCACTTGGGGGGTCAGAGCGATGTCGAAGCCGGCTCCTACCTGGGGGGTGAAGTTAAAGGAATGGGCCAGGGCAGGGCTGTTGATGCTCTCGCTGATAATCCCGGCGCCCCCTTCGATATAGGCCAGGACGGAGGGGAAGAGGAGGCAGCTGAACTTCACCATGGGGGTGAAGCCCAGTTCAAAGCCGACCTCATCGGCGTCGGCGATGCTGGCGATGCCTTCAACCACAAACGAGGCTCCGAAGGGGCCCCAACTTTTACCCGGCGCCACGAGAAAGATTCCCCAACGGGGCAACAAGCTGTAAAGGTGGACACTGGCCTTCTGGGTATTTTTGCCGTAAGCGAAACGCAGTCCCACTTCCTGGTTGAACTTGCTGACGTCGAACTCCGCCGCCTGCACCCTTCCCGGCAGCAACAAGCACGCCGCCAGCACCATGACCATCAGGGAATTACCCCACATACGCCGCACCATTTGCCCCCCCCCCTTTTGATGCAGGCTTGATTTATCCTAAAAGTTAAAGGACGATAACATTACTCCCAAAAAATGTCAAAAGTTAAAAAATACTCGTAGGACCACAATAAAAAACCTGCGGTCAACAAAAATTACTTTTTTGTTGACCGTGATTGTTTTGTTAAACGTCTGTTATTTGATGAATAAGGAATGTCAACTCCTGCCCCGAAAACTTTATTAGGGACCGGAGGTGAATCGGCGCCTTTCCCGCTCATTGTTAGTTTCGCGGTTGCGGTGCTGCTGGCCTGGAGGAGCGGCCGGAGGGCCTGCTCCCCCTATGCCCGGGTTGGTCAGCTGCGTTTCAGCCAGAACGGGTCTTCCCGGAACCGGGACGTCGCCCCCAATTCGGCTTCGATAACCAGAAGCCGGTTGTACTTGGCGATGCGTTCGGACCGGGACACGGACCCGGTTTTGATCTGCCCGACGCCGGTGGCCACCGCCAGATCGGCGATGAAGGTGTCCTCGGTCTCCCCGGAGCGGTGGGAAATAACGCAGCGATAGCCGTGGCGCCGCGCCAGGCCGATGGCGTCCAGGGTCTCGGTGACGGTGCCGATCTGGTTGAGTTTAATGAGGATGGCGTTGGCCGCGCCCACTTCGATGCCGCGGGTTAAATACTGCACATTGGTGACGAAGAGATCGTCCCCCACCAGTTGCAGCCGGCCGCCCAATTCCTTGGTGAGGTGGACCCAGCCGTCCCAGTCGTCTTCGCCCAGCCCGTCTTCGATGGAGACGATGGGGTAGCGGTCGGCCAGGCCCCGGTAGTATTCCGTCATGGCCGCGGCATTGCGCCGGGAACCATCCCCTTTTTTGAAGACGTATTCGCCGGTGGCCTTATCGAAAAATTCCGAGGCCGCCGGATCCAGGGCCAGGACCACGTCTGCCCCGGGGCGATACCCCGCCTGTTCCACGGCTGCCACGATCAGGTCCAGGGCGGCCTCGTGGGAAGGTAAATCCGGGGCGAAGCCGCCTTCGTCGCCCACACCCGTACCCAACTTCCGGGAAGATAGCACCTTTTTCAGGGTCTGGAACACCTCCGCCGCCATCCGCAGGGCCTCCGTAAAGGAGGAGCCGCCCACCGGCATGATCATAAACTCCTGAATATCCAGATTGTTCCCGGCATGGGCCCCGCCGTTGATGATGTTCAGCATGGGCATGGGGAGAGAGGCAGCCCCGGCGCCCCCCAGATAACGGTACAGGGGCAGTCCCGAGACCGCGGCCCCGGCCCGGGCTACCGCCATGGAGACCGCCAGGATGGCGTTGGCCCCCAGCTTACTCTTGGTGGGGGTGCCGTCCAGGCGGCACATGGTCTGATCGATCAACCCCTGGTCCAGCGGATTGGCGCCTTTCAGGGCTGGCTGAATGATTTCCTGGACGTTGTTGACGGCCTTCAACACCCCTTTGCCCAGGTAACGGTCGCCGCCGTCCCGCAGCTCCAGGGCCTCGTTCTCGCCGGTGGACGCCCCCGAGGGCACCATGGCCTGGGTGCGGATGCCATTGTCCAACAAGAGTTCGGCCAGCACGGTGGGCTGGCCCCGGGAGTCCAGGATTTCTTGAGCGCGGATAGCTTCGATGTGGGGCATATGTCCTCCTATCAGGGAAAATGGCTGCGGCTCCGGCCGGGAGCCGTGGTCAATGCAGTCGCCCTCACCGGGGCGCGATGAAGCCCAGGCCCCGCCCGTTGCGGGGCCGGACCTGGGGTTAGCCGACGTCAGCTGGCGTCGTGGTGATTATTAGTGCTCCGGCTTCTTTGGCTCTTCCTTTTTTGCCGGTTGATGCGCTGGTTTTGCCGGTTGAGGAGCCGGTTGATGCCGCGGCGCCGCCTGGGGTTGAGGCCGCGGCTGCGGCTGCGGCCGCGGCGCTACCTGGGGCTGTGGCCGGGGCTGCGGCTGCGGCCTGGGTTGGACCTGGGGTTGCGGCCTTGGCTGCGGTTGGGGCCGGGGCTGCACTTGCGGCTGCGGGCGCGGCGCTACCTGGGGTTGCGGCCGCGGCGGCGGTTGTGGCCGGGGTTGGACCCGGGGTGGCGCCTGGGGCTTTTCCTGAGGCTGCACTTGCGGCTGCGGGCGCGGTCGCGGCTGGACCTGAGGCTGAGGCTGCGGCCGCGGTTGCGGCTGCACCCGGGCCGGTGCCTGTGGCTGCGGGCGCGGCTCCGGCTGCGGCCGCGGCTTGACCTGAGGTTGCGGGCGCACCGGGGGTTTTACCTGAGACGGTGCCTGGGGTTGGACCTTAGGCGGCGCTTGGGGCTGGCCGGGCACCCCGCTGGGCTTTGCGGCCCCTGGTGTAGCCGGGGTGGTGGGCGTCCCAGGCCGGACACCCGGGTGGAATTCTCCCGGTTTAGCCCGAGAAGCTGGCGGGGCGCCGGGTTGTACCTGGCCCGGTTTGGTCGGGGCACCGGGTTGCACCTGCCCCGGCTTGGTCGGGACCCCGGGTTGCACCCGGGCCGGTTGAGCCGGAACGCCTGGTTGAAACTGCCCCGGTTTGGGCTGGGCCCCAGGCTGGGCCGGCCGCGGTGGAGCCGGTACGCCCGGCTGCACCTGTCCGGGTCGAGGATGAGCCCCCGGCTGGACCTGGCCCGGTCCCGGCCGGGTCGCGGTTGCCGGGGTAAACGGCTGGGATTTGCCCGGCACAAACTGCTGCTTGGGGGGAAGCTTCTGAATCTGCTGGGTCATCTGGGGGGTCAGGGGCATAGTGGCCTTGGTGGGCAAGGCCGTGCCCGGCAGACCCCGTCCCGGCTGCAACGCCGCCGGCTTGACCCGGGGAATAGTAGCGGTAATCCGCGGCACATTTTTGGGCGCCGGCACGAAGTTGGGCCGGTTCAGGTTAACCCGGGCCAGTTTGGCGTTTGGCGCCAGCCGGGGAGGCGGCAGGCGGCGACCCTGGGCCAAGGCCGGCGGGATAATCTGCCGGATATAACCATGCCGGTTGATCACCCCCCGGGGCGGCACCACATTGTGAATCCGGGTGATGTTGGTGGAGTTGCGGGTGATAATCCGGTTAATCTCCATCCGGTTGTGATGGGTGACCCGGGAGAGGTACACCGCCGAGGGGCCCATGTTATAGTAGCCGGCGCCGAATCGCCGACCGCCGAAAAAAGCCGGCGGGTAATACGTCGGGGTGGCGTAAGCCGAATAATACACGGTCTGGGGATAGAACACCGGCACATAGGTCGGGGGCACCAGATACCCGGAGTTCATATAAGAATAGGCCGGCGTATACGGCTGCCCGAAACCCAGCAGAAACTGAGCCGCCTTGATAAATATCCACAGGGGCGAACTCAGCGAGTCCGTCACCGGGCTTCCCTGATAATAGGACGCCGGGGCGTAAGACGGCGGCGGCTCATAGTTCGGCGGCGGAGTGGGGGCCCAGCCGACATACGAGGTGTCTACCGGCTCGCTTTCCGGACTGGTGCGCCACTCCACCGTGGAGGGATACCAGGTGCGCCCCGGCACCCAGACCCAACCGTTGGCCTCAGTGGGCATCCAGTTGCCGTAGTGGTAGGTAGCCCAGCCCCACGGTTCCTCGGACTCGAAGACATTGCCGTCGTCGGTGGGCACCCAGCGGCCGTTGGTGTAGGGCCGCCAGTCCTCCGCCACCTGATTAGGTTGCCATACCGGCCCATATTTCTCAACTTCCACCCATTGCCCGTACTGGGACAGGTCGTCGTAAAACATGGCCACATCTTCGGACGCGGCCCCGGCGGCCCCGGTGAATCCGGGACCTAAAACCAGGGCCAACGTCAGGGCCAGGGCGGCCATGAATCCCAAAGGCCGTTGTCGTGATATCATTGACGTGCTCCTTCATAACGTAGAGGTTGACGATAGCGGCATCATCCCAGGAGCCGCGTTTTACAATATATTAGACCTGCTTCCCTTTCAATGTATTAAAAATTTTTTGCAAATTATTGCCGCGGGTCAGGAAAACTCCGGCCCCGCTTCCTCAGGGGAGCAGGTCGGCCGACAGGACCAGGTCGCCCCCGGCGATGAGCAGCAGTTTGCCGAAACTGCCCTCCGGGGCCGCCAGCCTCTGCCAGTTCTCCGAGCTGAGGCCCTCCTCGATGGTGGTGAGGAGCAGGGCGTCCTCCAGCTTCTCACTGCCCTTGAGCAGCAGGAATTGCCGGTGGTTGGTGAAAGCCCAGATAACCTGGCCGTTGGTGAGGAGAAAATTGTATTTGCCCGGGTAACGCTGGAGCAGTTGCACCAGGGCTTCCCGGAGGATAACGTCGAACGGGGTTGTAGGCCGCCGGGGTTCGGCGTCGGTGAAATAATCCCGCAAGAACTCGAAGGCCCGGGCCGAGTCGCTGCCCGCCTCCAACACCGGAGTGTGAGGGCTGGTGTAGGCCTCGACGGTCGGGGCCTTGCCGTTGTGGGCGAAAATCCAGGCTTGGCCCCAGAAATCTAAGACAAAGGGGTGGGCGTGACACTCGTCCACCTCGCCGCTGGTTTTGTACCGGATATGGGCCAGAATGATGGGACTGTTCACCACCCGGGCCAGCCGCTGGAAAGCACCGTGAAGCCGTCCGTCGGCAAACACCTGGTCGCCGGATTTCTCCACCACCGGGACTCGTTGCCGGAAAAACCCGATGCCCCAGCCATGCACGTTTTGCCGCCCCCGGACCGCGAACAGCGGCAGCGAGGTGGCGGCCGTGTAACGCTGCGAGGCTGACAGGGCGAAGAGATCGCACATCAAACCTGTCCCACATAGAGAAGATCAGGCCCGGAAACAATGAGGATCTGCCCGCACCCCGGGTCCTCATTGGGGTAAGCGCACCAGTGTTCCGGGTATCGGGTCAGGCCCCCCGACACCGTGGTCAGGAGTATTGATTCGCCCCGGGCCTCCGGCGGGTGGTAGGTCAGGATCTCCCCGTGGTTGAGAAAGGCGAAGAGCACCGTCTCGGTAGCCAGAAAAAAGGCGTATTCCCCGGGATATTGGCTGATAAGCTGCTTGCAGGTCGCCGCCAGCGCCTGGTAGAGACTCTGCCCCGGGCAAGCCTTCTGCTGGGCTTCCATCCCGTCCCGGACAAACTCGAAGACCCGGGCGGCCAGGAGCTTCTCCCGCATCAGGGGCCGGGGGCTTTCATAGCCGTGGCCCCCCGGAGCCTCCCCGGTGATGCTGAAGAGCCAGTGGTGGTCCAGAAAATGGTCGGTGAGGGGCTGGGCCAGGGATTCCTGCTGATGCCCGGCGTTGGGGCAGCGGATGTGGGAGATGATGATGCGGCTGCCGATCACCCGGGCCAGGCGCTGAAAGCTGTCGTGCACCATGTCCCCTTCGTAGATGCCGTCGCAGGATTTTTCGATGTGCACCTGTCCTTCCCGGTAAAAACCGATACCCCAGCCGCTCATATTGTCCCGGGCCTTATCGGCAAACAACGGCAGGTATTCCTGGGCCGTATAGTGCTGGCCCGCCGACATGGCAAAGAGTTCACACATGGCTCAACTCCTCCGCAGAGGTTAAACTTCTACGATCTTATGAATAGCCGGGCTATTTTTAATTCCGCGTATGAAAATGGCTCCCCCAGTATTTCAAGGACGGGCGACAAAGCTGTCCCCCTGGATTTTTGAAATGCGGCCTTTATGGTTTCGAGTTGCTCCACCGGAGGCCTTAAATAGTCGATATCAAGTTTTTCTCCGTTACTGACCAACTTCTCAATATGAGATGCTATCGTCCCGGCCGCCAGACCTCTCAGACTCGCCATTTTCTCAATGGACATTTTTTCCCGAACCAATTCTTGGGTTTCCCGATAGGTCGGTCCGAGACGATTTGGCCGGTGCGAACTGGCCGATCTTTTCACGGGAACATCTTTTTCGGGGCGATCATTTTTCCTGGCGTAGGTTTGAATAACCTCGGTAAATATTTCCCCGTATTGTTTAAGCTTTTCATCGCCCACGCCGCTTATTCTTGAAAAATTATCTTCGCTTTGCGGCAAGTAAAAAGCCATCTGGCGCAGAGTCAAATCGCTAAAGATTACATACGGGGGAACCTCTTTTTCATCGGCGATTTTTTTGCGCAAGTGACGCAGTTTCTCAAATAGCTCTTTATCGTATGCGGCTTCAACCGCCTCACCTGGTTGGGATAATTTGGCGATGGATTCAAACTTGGTTAAATTAATTTTTTCCCGTTGCTTCAAGAATTCATTGCCTCGCGGGCTTAATTGAAGGGTCGGATATTCATCGCCGCTTTTTACAATCAGCTTTTTCGAAACCAATTGACTGACAATACGCCCTAAATCTTCCTTGGAAAAATCGTCCACAATACCGAATACTGACAAGTTATGATGATCACGTTCAATGATTTTCTTATGTTTGGCCCCAACCAGCACGTCGATAATATAATTCATCCCAAATCGCTGCCCGGTTCGAATAATAGCCGACATAATTTTCTGGCTAATTATGGTGGCATCAAAGTATTCTTGAGGCGACAAACAAATATCGCAGCCGTCGCATTTTTCCTGGGGATAATTTTCGCCAAAATAGGCCAGTAAATAATGACGGCGACAGGTTGCCAGTTCGCAATATTTAACCATCTGATCGAGCTTCTGATAGGCATTTTTCTGTTCGGCCTCATCTTCTATCTGCCGGATAAAATGCTTTTGCTTGCTGGCGTCCCCAGGAGAATAAAACAGCAGGCACTGGCTGGGGAGTCCGTCACGTCCGGCCCGCCCCGTTTCCTGGTAATAGCCTTCAATGGATTTCGGCAGATGATAGTGAATCACCAAGCGGACATCCGGCTTGTCAATGCCCATCCCGAAAGCAATCGTGGCCACGATAATTTGGGCTTCGTCTCGAATAAATTTCTCTTGATTGGTCCGGCGCGCCTCGCTTTCCAGCCCGGCGTGATAAGGCAGCGCCTTAAACCCCTCCTGGCGCAAATCCGCCGCCAGATGCTCAGTATCTTTCCTGGAAAAACAATAAATGATCGCGGCCTCATCCCGGTGTTCCCGGAATAAATTAATCAGGTGGTCATAAGAATTCTTTTTGGGCAGCACCGCATAAGAAAGATTGGGGCGGTTGAAACTGGAGGTAAATATTTTGGCCTTTTCCAGTGACAACTGGCAGATGATATCTTCCCGCACCTTCCGGGTGGCAGTGGCGGTCAGAGCCATCACCGGAACCGCGGGGAACCTGGTTCGCAGCACTTTAAGATTACGGTAATCAGGACGAAAATCATGCCCCCATTCGCTGATACAGTGGGATTCATCAATCGCAATCAGACTGACGACAATTTTCTGCAAGAAGTACTGAAACTCAGGCAAAGCCAGGCGTTCCGGCGCGGCGTAGAGGATTTTTATCTCCCCCCGGAGCGCTGCCGTCTGAATCCGATCAATTTCAGCCCGAGTTAAGGTGCTGTTAATGAATTCAGCCGGAATACCATCAGCCTTGAGAGCATCCACCTGGTCTTTCATCAGGGCGATGAGAGGCGAAATCACCAGGGTCACTCCCGGCATCTTGAGCGCCGGCAATTGAAAGCACAGCGACTTTCCGGCCCCGGTAGGCATCAGCACAAAGGCATCTCTTTGGGCCATCACGCACTCAATAATCTCCTCCTGCAAAGGGCGGAATTGATCGAAGCCGAAATGGGTTTTAAGAATATTTAACATAGTAGCCTTGGCAGAAGTTTAATCTCTCCTACTTTCTTAAATACAATATTAATATTATTTCGCCGTTACTTGCTGAGAAACTTGAGTTCTCAAGTAATTTGCAGCCGCGCCGCAAATAGGGGGTAGGCTTGGGCCAGCTTCTCTTTGACCGGGCCGTAGAGCAGGCTCCGCGTCTGGCCATCCAGGGCCGGAGTCTCCGGCAGGTCGGCGGGCGCTTCGAACGCAAAGCCCGTGGCCGCCCGCACCTCCTCCAGGCTGACGCCGGGGTGGCGGCTGGCCAACCGCATAGGGTGGGGCGGCGCCAGGGTAAAGACGCACTTGGGGGTCACCAGGCACGTGATCCGGCCGGGCCGCTGCCAGGGGCTCAGCTCCGGGGTGTAGCCCGGCGCCGTGACCGTGTCCACGGCCGCCACCAGCCCCCGGGCCGCATGCTCTGTCTTGAACAACACCACCCGCTCCACCACGTAAGCCAGGATGGCGGAGCCGGCCCCCCCGGGGAGGCGCACCTTGGGTTGGCCGTAAGGGCCGATGGCCATGAGGTTGATGTTGCCCTGCCCGTCAATCTGGGCCCCGCTCAGGAAAAAGACGTTCAGCCGCCCGGCCTGGGCCAGGTCAAAAAACCCCTGCCACTCCCCCTCAAAGGGCCAATCGGGACTCCCGGCCACGAAGACCTGGGCCCGGGGAGCGTGGGTGCACTGCGCCAGCCATAAGGCCGCGGCCGGCAGGGGCGACAGCGTGCCGCAGGCGGCCCAGTCGCCGTCTTTCACCTGGCGGGCCAGGGCGCCGATCATGGTCTCTTCGCCGGGGGTTATCCTGTCCATGACGGATCCTGGTTGAGATATAGGCGCGACACGAATTAATACGCCGTGGGCGGCTGTTCCACATTACCGAAAACCAATAACCGAAAACCTTCTTTTACCCCCCCACCACCATCACCTTGGTGCCGACGCAGCTGACCATGAAGTTGTCGGGGAAGGCGGCGGCGAGTTTCGTCAGGGCCTTAAAGCCGGTGCAGTGGCCGGCGATGATCAGTTCCGGGTCCAGTTCCTTCAGACCGGCGATGGTGCGTTGGGTCGTCTCATCGCCGTGAGGAGTGAGATGGAAGCCCCCGATGATGAGGGAGACTTTTTGCACCCCCGTGAGTTTCTGGGCGTATTTCACCATGTTGACGATGCCGGGGTGGCAGCAGCCGCCGATCACCACCAGGCCCCGGCCTTCCACCACGGCCACCAGGGCCTGCTCGTCGGGGAACAGGTCTTGTTCCTCCTGGCCGGCCACTTTGCGCCGGAAGCCGGGCAGCGGTTTTTCGTAGTCGGTGGTAGCCTCCACCGTGCCGGTGAGCAGCGCCTGGTCCAGGACCAGCTGGGGGCCCTGGTTCTGGTGCAGCTCCACACCCGCGGCTACCAACTGGTCCAGCTCCAGGACCCAGGGGCCGATGCGGCCCCGGGGCGTAATGAGGACTTTGGGAAGAAACACGTCCTTATGGAGATAAACGGGGATGGGGCCGCCGGTGCGTTTGCCCAGGAACTCCAACAGCCCGCCGTAGTGGTCCGGGTGGCCGTGGCTCAGGGCCACCGCGTCAATCTCATTGATGTCATGTTCCAACGCCTCCAGGTTGTTGAACAGGGGCAGGGGGGAGTTGGCGGCGTCCATCAGGATGCGGCTGAGCTTGCCCTGGTGGTTCAGGGTGATGAGGTAAGCCAGCCCGTGGGCCGCCAACAGCGGTTTCTTGAGGCGGCCGGGGACCACCCGTTCCACGATGCCGGGACGGGATGGCTCGAAGACGTCGAAGAAGTTGTCTACCAGGATTTCAACGGTAACGGCCTGAAGGGCAGGGATTTTCATAGGAGCCTCCTGTGGCGATCAAGACAATTGGGTAATCCGGCCGCCCGGACTCAACCTCGGCGCCGCCGGCCAGGACCCGAAGCGGCAGGGCCATAAGGTTGTCACTGCTAGTGGAACGTCCCGGCCAGCCTGTGGGCGGACAATCCGCGCTTGGCCTTTGGGGAAAAATCTGTTAATAATAAGTCAAGGTTCCCTAAAATTAGCGCCCCTGGGAGTGTCTGTCAAGCAATTAGGTACGCCCTGAAAGGAGTGTGGTATGCCCACCTATGAGTATAAGTGCAAGGACCATGGCCATATTTTTGAAGTTGAGCAGAAGATGAGCGACCCGCCCCTCACCAGTTGCGAAATCTGCGGCGCCGAGGTGGAGCGCCTCATCGGTATGCCTACCATTTTTTGCAAGGATTCGGCCACCAGTTCTTATAAGAAGGACTTCCGGTCCGACATCCACAAGTATGAGGCGGCCTGCGAAGGCGCCTTTGGGGCCACCCAAAAAGATAAAGAAGAAATCAGGAAAAACTGGAACAAAAAACCCAATACCTGGGTGTAACATTAATGGGGGGCACGATAGGGCTGTCCCCTTAACTAATTGCCATTTTCTGCAATTTCGTTCCATGAAGCCTTGCCAAAAAAAAGGGCGCACCGCGGTGCGCCTTTTTTTATTGTCTGCCGAACCAATGCCGCTAATCAGCGGTTCATGGCCGCCATAAATTCGGCGTTGTTCTTGGTCCCCCGCAGTTTTTCCAGCAAGAATTCCATGCTGTCCACCGGGCTCAAAGGCGACAGGAGCTTGCGCAGGATCCAGATACGATTGAGGTCCTCCGGCGCCAGCAGCAGCTCTTCTTTCCGGGTGCCGGAGCGGTTGATGTCGATGGACGGAAAGATGCGCTTCTCGACCAGCTTCCGTTCCAGGTGAATTTCCATGTTGCCGGTGCCTTTGAATTCCTCGAAGATAACCTCGTCCATGCGGCTGCCGGTCTCAATCAGGGCCGAGGCGATGATGGTGAGGCTGCCCCCTTCCTCGATGTTCCGGGCGGCGCCGAAAAAGCGTTTGGGGCGCTGCAGGGCGTTGGCGTCCAGCCCGCCGGAGAGGATCTTGCCGCTGGCCGGCACCACCGTATTGTAGGCCCGGGCCAGGCGGGTGATGGAATCCAGCAGGATGACTACATCCCGCTTGTGCTCCACCAGGCGCTTGGCCTTTTCCAGGACCATTTCGGCCACCTGGATGTGGCGTTGGGGCGGCTCGTCAAAGGTGGAACTGACCACTTCGGCCTTGACGCTGCGCTGCATGTCCGTCACTTCTTCGGGCCGCTCGTCGATGAGCAGCACGATGAGCACCA
>JAUSOZ010000164.1 GCA_030655955.1 Deltaproteobacteria bacterium | reverse complement strand
ACCGATTTATCAACGACGGCGACAAGTATGCCACCAAACCGGAGGAGTGGCATCTTCATCCAGAATTGCAGCGGCTCTGGGAGGCACTGGAAGCCTTTAATAGCAGGTTGACAGAAAAAGATTGACGGGTCTTTTACACTGCGGGGGGTAAACCCGGAGACTGGGACTCCCTCCCCGGGTATCAATATGCCCCGTCCGGAAATTTTTTCAAAATTACAATTCCGATAAATCCGGGAAAAATCCACCCCCCGGTGATAGGACCCGCCACAAAAATTTTAAAATGATTTTTGGCCAGGGGATAAGCCAGGGGAGGCAGGTTCGCAGATACCCCCTAAAAAAGCGTGTACACGCTTCTGTGGGGTGATCATGCTTCAACCAAGGGGTTAGTTCAAGATTGGGGGGCGTATTGATAGAGGTGCTCCCGGCGGGCGGGTTCGGCCAGGATAAGGGCCGACACCCCGTGCCGATTCCTCAATGCCTGCTGCTACCAGTCAATATGATCGCCCCGGAAAATTTCCGATTTTTCAAGAGGATTCCCAATTCAAGCTCTATTTGCAACGGTTCAGATATACGAAGGATATGGAAAAAATAGCGGAAGGGCGTATAGTGGCAAGATACATTCTAAATGGAAAGATAGTGTTTAAGTGCAATAATGCATTGGCTACTTTTTAAAATACCATTGCGGATTTCTCCTTAGGAAGGCCCTCTAATCATTGCTCAGACGAAACGCCAGGGGGACTTCGACGGTCAATTGCTGGCGGTTGAGTTCCGCGGGGAAGGGGGGGAGTTTTCCGACCCTGCGGATAGTGTTCTGCGCGGCCTCATCCAGAAGATCCTGGCCCGAGGAGCGGCTCACCCGGGCGGCCATGATCTGGCCGCCGCAGCCGATGGTAAACACCACCGCCACCACTCCCTGGATATTGCGGCGGCGGGCCATCCAGGGATAATCTTTATGCTTCTCCAATAGCCGGCGAACCTCTTTGAGATAGCCTTGAAGCGCCGAACCGGCCCCGGAGCCCGGCCCCTGGCCTTGGCCAACGCCGCCGCCGGAACCTGTCCCTCGTCCCCCGCCCTGGCCACCCTGACCCGTGCCGGCGGCGGCGCCCGGGGCACCTGTTTGGCTGCCAGCGGCCGCGGTGTCGGGTGGTTTGGCCCGGGTTAAGGCAGGAGGTGGCGCCGGCGTCGGGATCACCGGCGCCGTGGTGGCTTCCGGCGTCGGCGGCGGCGCCAGCTTGACCTTGGGCGGCGTTTTGGGCTTAACCTGAGGCTTGGGCTGGGGGCACACCGGCGCCGACTTGGGGGCAACCGGCTCGGGTCGGGTCACCGGGGCGGGCCGGCCCCCGCCACCCCCGGCGGGTCCCGGTTTGAAGGGGACCAGGGCGATGGCTTCCACCGGCACCACCACCCGCCGGGGAGCCGGTTTGTCCTGGAGGACCGCCAGCATCACCGCCACCACCAGGCCGTGCACCACCAGGGAGCCCAGCACTGCCCAGGCCCAGGTTTCCCGGGGTTTTCCGGGACCGTTCCAGCCTTGTTCCCAGGATTCCATAGGCTACTTCTGTTCCACCTCGATGCCGATGCGCTGCACCTTCAGGCCCCGGAGGCGGTCGATCACTTCGATGAGCCGGCCATGGCGAGTGTCCGTATCCGCAGCGATAACGGCCTGGGGCTCTTTCCCCTGGTGCTGGGCCGAAAACACCTTTTCGAAATCGTCATCCTTGGTCAGCTTCACCCCATTAACCGCGATATGGCCCTCGCGGTCGATGCTGATGATGATGGGAACGCTCTCCAGCTTGTCGGCTTGGGTGGCCTTGGGCAAGGCGATGGCGAAGGTGCGGGGCATCATCACCGTGGCCGTCAGCAAAAAGATGATGAGGATGACCAGGACGATGTCCACAAAGGGGGTCATGTTGATCTCGGTGAGGGGTCCGTGAATGTTGCCTTTCATACCAAGCTCCCGGGGTGAGGTGGGGATTCAGGGGACATCATGCAGACTTCCGGCATTTTCCTCAAACTCCGAAGGGTTCATTCATAGCGCAGCGCCATGATCGGGTCCAGGCGTGAGGCCTTCCAGGCGGGATAATAGCCGAAGATGATGCCCACCGCGGCGGACACCGCAAAGGCTGCGATAATGGCGTCCAGGGACAACTCGGTGGGCCAGCGGAACATCACGGTCATGAGATAGGACACCCCCCGGCCCACCACGATCCCCGCGGCGCCGCCGCAGAAGCACAGGACCATGGATTCCGCCAGGAATTGCTGGAGGATATTCCGGCGATGCGCTCCCACCGCCAGGCGCAGGCCGATCTCCCGGGTCCGCTCCGTCACCGAGACGAGCATGATATTCATAATGCCCACGCCGCCCACCACCAGGGAGATCAGGGCCACCGCCAGCAAGAGGTTGGTCATGGTGGTGGCGGTGGCGGCCAGGGCCTTGGTCATCTCCGTCATGTCCCGGGTAGTAAAGTCATCGAGGTCTCCCGGGCGAATTCGATGTCTCTCTCTTAAGAGCTGATTGATCTGCGTGATAGCCGCGTGGACTTCCGGGGCGGACCGGGCCGCGGCGAGAATCTGGTCAACGTTGAGGAACCGCACCGGTTGCGGGGTGTTGGCGGCCTGGGTCGCTGACGGCAAAGGATAAAGGCTCTTTTGAATATTGGGGTAGATCTGATTGAGCGTGTTCACCGCCGGGGAGGTGCCTGACCCGGAGGAGGTGGCGGTGGCGCTCTGGTTGGCGGTGGTGGCGGAAGCGCCGGTCACCCGGAATTTGATGGATGTCCAGGGCGCCAGCAGGATATCGTCCTGATCCATGCCCATCATGTTGGCCCCTTTGGAGCTGAGAATGCCCACCACCCGGAAGGCGACGTTTTGCACCCGCACTTCTTGGCCCACGGGGTCCTCGCCCTGGAAGAGCTCCCGGACCAATCTTTGCCCCAGGAGGCAAACTTTAGCGGCGTTGCGCACATCGCGGTCCGAAAAGGCGTCGCCCTGGGTCAGGCCCCATTCCCGGATGCCAAGGAAGTCAGGGGTGGTGCCATAGATAAAGGTAGGCACCCAGTTGCGGTTGCCATAGATGACCTGGGTTCGAGCCCGGACCACCGGGGCGGCGGCGCGCACCGCGGGGCACCCGGCCACCACCGCCTCGGAGTCCTGGGGCGTAAGAGTCATGACACTCCCCGTCCCGTGGCTGGCTCCCCCGCTGGCGGCCGTGCCCGGCAAGACCAGGATGGTGTTGGCCCCCATGTTGGCGATAGCCCGCTGGATGGAACTGGAGGAGCCGCGGCCGATCTCCATCATGGCGATCACCGCCGCCACGCCGATAATAATCCCCAGGGCGGTGAGCGCTGCCCGCATGACGTTGCGCCTCAGACCATTGAGGACGAGACGAACCAGGCGTTTGAATCTGAAGGCCGACCACCCGGACAATGGTTTGCTTTCAAGGGCGGCTTGGGGTTGGGGTCCCTCCGCCTTGGGGGAAGGAAAACCTGCGGTGTCATCGACAATGATGCCGTCATGGATCCGGATTATCCGCCGGGCGTGCCGGGCAACATTGGCGTCGTGGGTTACCAAGATGATGGTGATCCCTTCTTCCTGGTTGAGTTGCCGGAGGATTTGCAAGACCTCCTCGCTGGTGCGGGAATCCAGGTTGCCCGTGGGTTCGTCGGCAAACAACAGCGGCGGATAGTTGACCAGGGCCCGGGCCATGGCCACCCGTTGCTGCTGCCCGCCAGAAAGCTGGGATGGTTCATGGTCGAGGCGATCACCCAGACCAAAGCGGTGCAGCAAGTCTTCCACCCGCAGGCGCACCTCTCGGTCGGACAGGTGCTCGGCGGTATAGGTCAGGGGCATCGCCACATTGTCCAGGGCGCTGGTCCGGGGCAGGAGGTTGAAGTTCTGAAAGACGAAGCCAAGCTTATGGTTCCTGACCAGGGCCCGTTCATCCACCGTCAGGCGGGAGACCTCCTCGCCGTCCAGCCAGTATTCCCCGGACGTGGGGCGGTCCAGGCAGCCCAGGATATTCATCAGGGTGGTTTTGCCTGAACCGGAAGTCCCCATGAGGGCCACAAACTCTCCCCGCGCCACGGTCAACGAGACACCCCGGAGGACCGGCACCTCAATTTCGCCCAGGTAGTAGGTCTTGAACAGGTTTTGCAGCTCGATGAACTCCATGGTTTGTGCCTCGGTACCGAAGTGACCCTTTAATGCGGGGAACGGCCACCGGGTTTGATAATCAGCGTCTCCGGCTATCAGGCCAAGAGCTGGAGGCCAACGCTTGGCGGCCCGGTGGCCAGGTTGATTTCAGTGAGGACACCGCGAAGGTTGCCGGTCATTTCAAGCGCCCGGCTTTTTTGGGAGCCTGGAACAGTTCCGCGTCCGGGGCGGCAATCTGTGCGGTGTCGGCGGCCCCGTCCAGGTGGGCCAGGAGGAGCTGCTCCAGAAACCGGGAGCGCTCCTGCACCAC
>JAUSOZ010000160.1 GCA_030655955.1 Deltaproteobacteria bacterium | reverse complement strand
ACTGAAAAATGTAGGACAGCCGCCCCCGGCTGTCCATGGGCAGGCGAGGGCGCCTGCCCTACACTTTCATATGAAATCAAGGGGGGTCGGTGGTGATGCCCCGGCTGAGGGCGTACCGGATGAGGTCGGCCAGTCTCTTCAGGTTGAGTTTCCGCAAGATGTTTTCCCGGTGCCGGCGCACGGTAAAGACGCTGATAAACAGGAGGTCCGCAATTTCTTTGGGAGTCTTGCCTTCCACCAGGAGCTTAACGATGGTCTTTTCCCGGGGGGACAGGGGATCGGGGTCGGCCGGATGGTCCCGCAAGGCCAGATCCGCCATCTCGGTGGACAGGAGGGTTGAGATGAATTTTTTCCCCCCCCTAACCGTCTGGATGGCCCGCAAGAGCTCGAAGTCGGCGTCTTCTTTCAAGAGAAAGCCATCGGCCCCAGCCTCCAGGGCCTGCTGGAGGAACTCCCTGGTCCGGTGCATGGTCAGGAATATGACCTTGACCCGGGGATAGAGCTTTTTGATCTCCCGGGCGGCTTCCAGGCCCCGGAGGTGGGGCATGGAGATATCCAGGAGGACCAGTTCCGGGAGCCGGGCCTTCAGGAGGTTGAGCAGCTCCAGGCCGTCGTTGGCCTCTCCCACCACTTCCAAGCCGGGGGTCTCTTCAATGATGCGTTTCACACCTTGGC
The DNA here is from genome assembly GCA_030655955.1 of Deltaproteobacteria bacterium. Lineage (GTDB taxonomy): Bacteria > Desulfobacterota > Desulfobaccia > Desulfobaccales > 0-14-0-80-60-11 > 0-14-0-80-60-11. The sequence continues at coordinate 11,869 of JAUSOZ010000160.1, read as the reverse complement.
GGAACATGGCGTGGTCGTCGGCCAGCACGATGGAGCAAACGTCCATTTATTTCCTCCCGGAGCCCAGGGGAAGGGTGAAGGCGATCCTGGTCCCCTGGTTTTCGCGGCTGATGATCTCGAGGGTGCCGCCTTGCATCCGTACCCGCTCATCCATGGCAGCCAATCCCAGCCCCCGGTTCGAGTTATCCAGGGAGTGGATCCGGGAGGTGTCAAAGCCGCAGCCGTTGTCCTCCACCGTAAAGAGGGCGGCGGTGGGATTTCGCTTTACCCTCACGGAGACCCGGGAAGGCTTGGCGTGCGCTGCCGATGTTGGTCAAGATCTCCTGCACGATGCGATAGATAACCGTTTGGGTGGGGAGGGAAAATTCCCGGTCCAGGTTGTCCAGCCTGATCTGCCAGCGTATATTCTTATGGTTCTTGGCGAACACGTCCAGCATCTGGCGCAGGGCGCCGGTGAGTCCTAAATCCTCTAAATTGCCCGGGCTGAGGGCGAAATACAGGCGGCGCACGTTGTCCAGCACGCCGTCGATGAAGGATTGCAGGACCTCGATATCCTCGGCCAGCGTTTTCTGCTCCGGGGTCAGGCCTCGTTCCAGGGCCCACAATTGCAGCTTGATGGTCAGAAGGGCGTGACCCAGCTCGTCATGCAGTTCCGCGGCCAGGCGCTTGCGTTCCCTTTCCTGAGCATCCAGGAGCCGGGAAGAAAGGTGGCGGAGGCGCGCTTCGGATTCCTTCAGGGATTCTTCCGTCTGCAGGCGATTCGTTACTTCCTCTTTGAGTTGAGCCACCATAAGCCGGAGTTCCGTGGTCCGGTCTTTTACTCTCTGCTCCAGTTCGTCGTGGACGTGTTCGAGAGCCTCCTCAACCCTCTTGCGCTCCGTGATGTCCGTCAAGGCCACCACCGCGCCCATGACCTCCCCCTGGCTGCCCCGGAGGGGCCTGGCATTCAGTAACATCTCCAGAGGCTCCCGGGCTTCGGGCGGGGAGAAGCTGACCTCCAGGCCGTGCACGATCTTTCCTTGAAGAATCGAACTGATAGAAAATGGCTTGCCGGCGGCCGGACTATTTTTACCGCCGGTTGTATCGAGGACTGCCAACCGGATGACCTCGTCAAAATGCCGGAGCAGCAAAGTGCCGCGACAAATCCGGTGCGCCTCATGGGAGGCCCGGAGGATGCAGCCCTCGGGATCGACGACCAAAATGATCGCCTCCACCTGCTCAAAGATGGCCCGGGAGAGCTGCTCTTCGGCCAGGATGATTTCCTGGCGCTTCTGCTGGGTGAGGTCGGTAACCACCAGGCAGACGGCGTCGGGGGCCTCTTCCAGATTGAAGCTTCTGAAGGAGAGGTAAGCCGGCACGATCACGCCGTATCGGTTTCTGAGTGAGACTTCCCCCTTGCTGGCGCCTTCCCGGCCATACGAAAGCAGCGCCATCAAGAGTTCCCGGTCCGCGGTCTCCACATAGTCAGAGATGCAAGTCCCTACCAGCCCTTCCAAAGAGGCTCCCAGGACTTCCGACAGTTTTTGATTGGCGTATAGGATGTCCCCGTCCAGAGCCAGGATACCGGCGCCCTCGTTCATGGCCTCTATAAGAATGCGGTAGGAGTAATCTGCGCCTTTGAGGGTATAGATTTGCTCGCCCTTAGGCCCGGAGACCACCAGGGCGTCCACTTCGCCTTCCCGGATGGCCCGCAGGGTGTCCTCCGCCTCTTCGAGGCGGTTGCGGAGGTCGGCGATCTCGGCTAAGAGGTCTTCGGGGGAGGGGTGACTTGTGGCCATTTGTTTAAAACCCGTTTTCCGTTTTCCGTGCCAAGCCTGGTTAGGCCAAACGGTTCGATAAGCTCTTTAGCATTTTCCTTAAATCAGCAAGAGTCCGTTTTCCGTTTTCCGTGCAAAGACAGGCTACTCCAAACTCTTAGATAAGCTTTTGAGCATTTTCCTTAAATCATCAAGTCTGGTTAAGAGCGGGGACAGTTCATTTTGGGAGAGATATTCTATTTTTCCGGAAATAATCAATTGGGTTTCCACCTCGCCTATTGATCCCAGGGCAATGCCCAAAAACTGGCGGAATTCCTTGGGAGAATTTCTCCCCTGACCTTCGGCAATGTTTGAGGGAATCGATACCGCCGCCCTTCTGATTTGGTTGGTCAATCCGTATATCTCGTTAGCCGGAAACCTGGAGGTGAGCACATACACTTCTTTAACAAATTCTACTGCTTCTTTCCATACCCTTAAATCTCGATATGATCTTGATTTCTCTGCGCTCAACTTCATTCCTCCCCACACGGATAACGGAAAACGGGAAACGGAAAACTCTTACTTAGGTCTCAAATCCAGGCCCACCAGGATCTTTTCCGTCTGGGACAGGTCGCCGATGAACCTTCGGAGCGGCGGCGGCAACTGCTTGATGAGGGTGGGCGCGGCGATAATCTGGTCACCCTGGGCCAGGACCGGCTGCTGGTAAATATCGATCACCTCCAGTTCGTAGCGTCCCTGCAAGTTCTCTTCGCAGATTTTTTTGAGGTTTTCAATGGCCCGGAGGGATAATCTGTTAAGGCCGGCCACGTAGAGGCGCAAGACATAATGGCCTGTCTCTCGCGCCTTCATGGCATCTTCCAGTTCCTCCAGTTCCTTCATTTTGGGCTCGTCCATGGTGACCCTCGAATAAAACCGTTTTTCGTTTGCCGTTTTTCGTTTTCCGTACAAAATATAAGTAATATCAAATACATATAGGACACATTAGTTGCATTTGAAACGTATCTTCATAAAGTATGTACTGCAACAAGATGATTCAAGTTTCGGAAAACGGTAAACGGTAAACGGAAAACCGCTCTTCAAATCCGCTCCCGCAAGTCCAGCCCTACCAGGACCTTTTCGGTGTTGGAGAGGTCGCCGATAATCTTGCGCACCGGCTCGGGGAGCTTGCGCACCAGGGTGGGGATGGCCAGAATCTGATCGCCCTGAGCTAATTTCGGGTTCTCCAGGAGATCGATGATCTGGATGGAGTACCGCCCTTCCAGATGCTCTTCGCAGATTTTCTTGAGGTTGGCAAACGCGGCCAGGCACTTGGGCGTCATCCCCGCCACGTAGAGCCGCAGTTCATAATCTTTTTCATTGGGCATCGGTTTATTCTCCCTCTTTGACCTCCGGGGAATCGGCGTTGCGGGCCGCAGCCAGCTGCTCTCTTTCCTCTGCGGCAACTTTATGCTGGAGCTTGCTCTGATCCTGGAGTGCCTGCAGCTCCTCTTCTTCGGCGCTAATCTCCGCCTGCAAGGCCGCGACCTGGGCTCCCATGATCTGGCGCTTGCGGTCGAGAACGTGGCGACGGTGCTCCAGTTCCTCTTGGGCGGCCAGGGCCGCGGCCTTCTCCTGGGCCTCCTGCTGCAGCCGGGCCGAGCCGGTGAGCACCCCGCCGGGCCCGATATAGGCGTCCACCAGGTCGATGCCCGAGTCAGTGATGAGGAACTCCCGCAGTTGGTTGGAATGGGCCATGCCCCGGGATTTCAGGATGTGGAAGACCCGGTTGCGCTCGCCGTTGCTCTCCACATTCACGACCAGCAGCCAGACGTCCATCAGGGAAGAGACTCCGGTGGAGGTCTCTTCCAATTGGTCCGGGTGGGTCAGGTTGGTGTAAAAGCTAGTGATTTTCCGGTTCTTGAAAAAATCCACCAGGCGTATCAGGATCGATTTCACTTCCTCGTTGCTGGCCACAATGGACAGGTTAGAGATGGGGTCCATGATCACCGTCCGGGGCTGAAAGTCGTTGGTAAGCTTGTGGATCATGGCCAGGTGCATCTCCAGGCCGTAGAGGGTGGGCCGGGTGGCATGGAGCTTCAAGAGACCCTTATCGACCCAGGGTGCCAGATCCAGGCCGATGGAGCGCATGTTGCGGATGATCTGGTCCTGGGATTCCTCGAAGGCCAGATAGAGGCAGCGCTCGCCCCGGCGGCAGGCGGCGTCGGCGAAATAGGCTGCCAGGCTGGACTTGCCGGAGCCGGCGGTGCCGGAGAGCAGGACGCTGCTGGCCCGGAAATAACCCTGGCCGCCCAGCATGTGGTCCAGGCGGGGGATGCCGCTGGTGATCCGCTCCATGCTGACGGCGTAGTCCAGGCCCAGGGAGGTGACGGGCAGGACGGAAAAGCCGGTCTCGTCTATCAAGAAGGGGTACTCGTCGGAGCCGTGCAGGGAGCCGCGATACTTGACAAAGCGCATCCGGCGGGTGGCGGACTGGCCCACCACCCGATGGTCCAGAACGATGACCGCGTCGGAGACGTATTCCTCGATGCCGTGCCGGGTCAGGGTGCCCTCGCCCCGTTCGCCGGTGATGATGGCAGTGACGCCTTTGTCCTTCAGCCAGCGGAAGAGGCGGCGCAATTCCGCTCGTAGGATCATCTCGTTGGGGAATCCCGCGAACAGGGCCTCCACCGTGTCCAGCACCACCCGTTTGGCCCCCACGGAGTCAATGGCGTGCCCCAGGCGGACGAAGAGGCCTTCCAGATCGTACTCACCGGTCTCCTGGATTTCGCGACGCTCGATATAAACGAAATCCATGGCGAGGAGCTTTTGTTTTTCCAGGTCCGCCAAGTCGAAACCCAGGGAGGCGACGTTCTTGGCCAGTTCCTCGGCGGTTTCCTCAAAAGACATGAAGACGCCGGGCTCACCGTAATTGACGGCCCCCCGCACCACAAACTCCATGCTCAGCAGGGTCTTGCCGCAACCGGCGCCGCCGCACACCAGGGTGGGGCGCCCCCGGGGCAGGCCGCCTCCGGTGATCTCATCCAGCCCCGTGATGCCGGTAGGGCACTTGGCTAACTGTCGGTGCGAAAGTTCTCTTTGCCCATCGGTTTCAGCCATAGACCATCCTCCCGAAAGCTATCTGATATTGATACGTTCCAACCGCCCATTGTGAGACCCAATATACATCCTCTTTTTAAAATATTCAATTCGCATGAAATAGATACGTGAATTTTTGGGCCTTGTTGAGACGCCTCGGATCATAGCACTCCCCAAGTTTCATGAGTTTGCCCACAGCTAACTGTCCTTGGAAGTTCAGAAGACATGCGTTCCAGTTCCTCGAGTCCTGGAGCCCGATGCCGTGGAGTGGACTATGGGGAGTCAACTGTCACCAGCACCTGATAACGCAAATAGGACGGCGGTCAGGCGCTTTGAAGACACCTACAACCGCGAATGGCGAGTGGAATGGCTGGCTCAGGACTCACTCGCCAGGGCGGCTTAAAAAAACTTGTGTCCAGGAAACCGGATGCGGTGTAATATTTGCTTCAACCAGCCACGGCGAATTCATTGTCAGTCCAGGAACGGGTTCTGCAAAATTGGGAGTTATTAAGTAACCTGAAGTAATAAAAGATTGGCCACACGGGCCCGGAGGCCCCGCCCCGCCGGAGAAACCCGTTTAAGGAGATCAGAGGGATGAAAGGAAAAGGTTCGATAACGGCTTTGGTGCTCATCCTGGCTCTCACCATGGCCTGCGGCTCCGAAAACCAGGGGGGCCCGGGGCCGGGAGGAGGGGCCGGGTACGACCGGATGTACGACCCGAAAACTGTGGCGACGGTAAGCGGCGAAGTCGTATCGGTGGACAAGATCGCCGACCCGGGTATGGATTCCGCGGTGAGCCTGACCCTGAAAACGGCCAAGGAGACCATCCTGGTGTACCTGGGCCCCGGTTGGTTCCTCGCAAATAAAGACCTCACCTTGGCGCCCAAAGATCAGGTGGAGATCACCGGCTCCCAAATCAGCTTTCACGGGAAACCGTCTCTTATCGCGGCGCAGGTGAAAAAGGGCGACAAGAGCCTGAAACTGCGGGACCCCGCCGGCATCCCGGCCTGGGCCGGCGCTGACAACCACAGCACGGCAATAGTTGGCAAATGGCGGTTGCAAGAAATGATCGAAAATAGCGAGTTTAAACATCCTAACGAGACTGCCGAAAAAAAATGGGGTAATCTTGAAATTTTTAGCAATAACACCTTGGAATTTTACTCTTCTGATTCGCGGGGAAAGTGGAAGGTACTCAATGATGGAAGAATAGAAGTTATCTCCGATTATTGGGGAACGTTTTATCTATCCACTGAAGGAGATAAGTTAATAATGACTTTTCCTGATGATAAATTAAAATATATTTATAATAAATTAAAATAATAATAGTTTTAGTAGTTATAATTAGATAAAATTGTCGCATCAAAGTTAATTAGGATTGAATGTAACCTTGAAATCTGAATCAAGGTACTGTAACAGAGGCGGGCAAACCGCGTTGCTGCATGTCGCCATTATACTGTTTCGTTAAGTGACAAATAAGGGGGTACTCTATGCGCAAGCGCATGATCGGACCTGGTCCTGGTGCCGTTGCTGCCGCCGCCGCCGAGCCCGGCTGGCTGGACCTTGAACACCTGGCAGAGGTCGAAATTACGTCCGAAGACGTCGACCACCCCATTGAATCGGCACTGATTCCGGGGACAATCTCGGGTTGGCGCGCCGCGGATCCAGGGGAGCAGACCATCCGCCTCTGGTTTGATGAGCCGCTGAGACTCAACCGGATCAAGCTATTGTTTCAGGAAGGTGAACAGGAGCGCACCCAGGAGTTCGTTTTACGGTGGTCGCCAGACGTCGGCCTGTCGTACCGGGAGATTGTGCGCCAGCAATATAACTTCAGTCCGCCGGAGACGGCGCGGGAGATCGAAGACTACAACGTCGATCTCGTCGGGGTAACGGTGCTCGAATTGATGATCGTGCCGGACATCAGCGGTGGCGGCGCCCAGGCCTCGCTGGCCCAACTGCGCCTTGCCTAGCTCTCAGACAAGCTTCGGCCATGAGTATAAGGGGGGGCCAGCCTAACTGATCGCTCCAGCCTACGCCGCCGGGCCAGAGGAGAGTGAGATGAACGAACAGGAAGCCAAGAAGGAAATAGCCCAAGCAAAAGAGGAGCTTCTGGAAGCAAAAGCCAAACTGCAAGAATTAAGCGCAAAACTAAAGGATCTCTGGGACGTGATGGAAAAAATAGAGGCAGCGCAGGGCCGGCTGCAAAAAGTAGAAGAAAAACTGTTTCGTGAGGAATTTACCAAAAAATCGTTTTTCGGCCGCATCGATAATGGGAAAGATTAGAAGGGCCTTAAAGCAGCGTAAGGCATGAAGGACCAACGCTTGGCAAGTATTCGAATATCAGACCTGGGCTGGGGAATGGCCTGTTGACCATCAGTTGCTACCGGCTGTGAGGTAGCGCATATTGGACCAACCGACGATATTGCGCCGTACGTCCCGCACTCGCCCCCAACCGCCGGAGGTTTCCAGGAGTTCCACCTCGTCGTGGAAGTTGAGGGTGGCGATTTGGGGTGCCGACACGGCGGGGCCATCCCGGAGGGCCAGGCTGTGGGCGTTGACAACATACAGGGGTGGCGATGGTGTTGGCGTCGTCACGTTCGGGGGAGAAGGGGTTGTTGGTGCTGATAGGACGGCGGGGTCCTGGGCCGCGGGAGCCGATGGGGCTGTTTCTGTCGGGCGGATAGGGGGAGCAACAGGAGTTTGCTCTGCCGGGGCCTGAGGCGGCGGCGTCACTACTAGCTGAGGAGGTCCGGAACTTTTTTTGAAGAGGAATACCAGGAGCAGGGCCACGATGACCAAACCAGTGCCGATGACAATGCCACGGACCCCGAAAAGGGGCCTCGAACCCCTGGGCGATGCTGTGGAGGGAGTCCCAGCAATCGCCGGCAAGGCGGCCTTGCACCTGTGGCAGATTTCCTGCTGGGGGGCCACCCGGATGCTGCATCGGGGGCAAAAATGATCCTCCTCCTCCGGATGGGGAAGGTAGTTGTTACAGGTTACGCAGTAGCGCTCGCCCACCCATACGGCTGCTTTGCAGATCGGGCACTGAGGCATAAAGTACCTCCGGCTCAGGACGCAACTTGCTGATAAAACCGCATTGCAACAGTGAGTGACCCTCAGTTTCAGCCGAAATAACGCGTCAACCAGTCAATTCCTTCCGATATTATTTCAATCATAGGCGAACTCGAAGCAAGTAGCAATAAGTTTTTTTTAACTGGTGGCAACTGAAGTTCTGCCGTTAATGACTAATCTAATTCAGATTCTATTTTGTCAAATGCATCCTCAATTTTATAAAGAAGCCGGTCAGCCTGGGCGAGATTCCAGTCGGCGATATTCTCTTCAATACTCTTATGAAGGTTCCGAAGATTCTCTCTATGCCGGAGAAGCACATCTCTAAACGGCGTACCATCGAAAGTATAGAGGAGCTTATCCAACTGTCCCGCGATTCCATAAAGTGAAGGATTCCGCTCCACCAGATCAGAAGCTAAAGATTTTAGATAACGCGCCAGTTTGGGGAAAGCCTCCTCCAGATTTTTTTCATAAAAAGGACGTACAGTAACGGTGAGTTGCATGTATTTGCTCATAGTTGATCTCCTTATAGAGTTGTGTAGGTCAAGTTGTGAAAATTGGTCGAAGCTTAAAGGTTTTTGTTCTCCCGCGCGGTTAGGCTAAGGCGCACCGGGTTGCCGGGAATGCGCCTCAACTGAAAAGCCGCCGCTTAGAAGTACGACTGGAGTTCGCCTCTCCGCCGCACGTCCAGGGTGGCGCAGTGGAAGGAGCCGCCGAAGGGAGCATAGTTGGCAAAGGAACAGGGGATGGGTGTAAAGCCCCAGTCCTTGAGCTTCTTGATAAGAGACTCCTGCAAGCGTTCCACGATGACTCGCTTCTCGTCGAGCATCAGCACATTGATGCTGAGCCAGCGGCTGCACATCGAGGGGATGCGCCACGGGACGGGGTTCGGTTCCGGGGCGATGAGGATGTCCCACGAGGCGAACATCGGCGGCAGCCGGCTCGGATCAATATAGTCCGGGTTGACCAGCAGCTTCCCCGGTGCCAGCGGCATCAGGCTCGAGTCGATGTGCATGGGCTGGCGACAGCGGGTCTCCAGCAGGGTGAGGCGGAATCTGTCGCCTAAGTGAGTCCGGAGCCAGTGAATGCCGGACTCGTTGGTCACGTTGCTGCGGATGCCGAACAGGTCCCGGCCGCAGCGGACAAAGTCGGCGGCGTCGAAGACGGGCTCATACTCGTTGACGACGAAAGGGATCGGCTCGCCTGCCTCGGGGAGGCGATAGTCGTGGTTGTAGAGCGCATCGACCAGCGCCGGGCGCGGCGGGGTGATCCATTTCGCCCCTGCCGCGGTGTACTCCTTGAGCAGCGGGCGGTAGGCATCCACCTCGAAGTAGCGAGACCGCCAGGCCATCGGCGTCTCGATGATCTCATCGCCGACGACGAGCAGCCCGTCTCTCGGGCAGGCCGAGCAGAACCCCTTCGACTTCCAGTGCGGCGTCTTGAAGGTGACGGAGAAGTCGGTCACCGCCGGCCGGCGCACGGTGACGCCTTCCGCCTCGAGGATGTGGATGAACTCGTCCAGCTCGCGCTGGGCCGGGCGCACGACAAAACTGGGATAGGGCAGCCCGGCGATCAGCTTATAGATCTTCATCAGCCTCTGGGGGATGTTGAAGGTGACCGTGAGGTGTCTGGACGGGATCCTGGCGCCCTCGAGGCGCCCGACCACGACCTCCTCGAGGGGGTCCCATTCGTTGTAGGAACAAACCGGTGAGCTCGTCACCCCTCGTTCTCCCACCGGCCAATCTCTAAGCTTTGCGGCCCGGATCGGCCTAAATCGGGATTCCCTATATGGACCATATGCTCTTCCTCATAGTTCAGCCCTTTATTATTTAGTTTTCTCAGAAGATGCCCTCCACCCCTTGCCTTCCACCATGGTTTTGTCCTTGACCCACCCCCTTTTCTCATTCTATACTCTTGACATTCAGAAGCAAAGTCTTATCAAAAAGACAGGAGGTCAAAGTATATGAAGAAATTCGTGGTGTTATTTGTAGCTTTAACTTTTCTTGCAACTTTTTCGTTGATGGGCTGCAATCAATCACCAGCACCGGAGAAGGGAGCTCCTGGAGCTGCTGGAGCCCCTGGAGCTGCTGGAGCCCCTGGAGCGACTGGAGCCCCCGGAGCTGCGCAGAAGGGCGCGCCTGGAGCGACCGGAGCACCTGGAGCCCCTGGAGCACCTGGAGCCCCTGGAGCACCGGCGCCACAACATAAATAGAGGCGGGATATCGGGGTATATCCTCACCAAGGGGATATACCCCAAGTTTATAGCTTTGCGGCCCGGATCGCCCTAAACCGGGATTCCCGAGATGGACCATATTTTCTTTACCTCTGGCGCGGTGGCACGGGCCTGTTCAGGGCGCGCCCTGAAGTGCGTCCCGGCGACCGAACGATATGAGCCGCAATGCGGCGGTCAGCCCGCCTCGTCTGTCCCGAATTGCTGCTTGGAACCCAGGTTTCGAGTTTAACCCCCAAAACCTGCCCCTATGGTTGACGATCTTTTGATAGACATGCTTTTTGTATAAGTCAAGGTGTTCCCGGAGTGTTGGCCTACGGGCCCTAGGCCGTGAATCGATGCGGGACCGCTTTACTGATGGCGTGGTATGCCCGAAAGCCTATGGATTCTTGACTTTTCAAGTATTGTGCTTATATAAAAAAATATTGTCTACGAAAACGGGGCGTTTTGGCGGTTAAACTCGGTATGAGAAGTTCAAAAAACTATTTTTGGACTGCAATGCGCAAGGTTGCCGAATAATCTCAGTTTACATGGGGTCATGTCCCTTTGACTTGGAGCTGTCTATGCGCCGACAAGCGGACATTTTTAGGTGGAGGCGCTTATGGCGGGTCCTTTTCTTATTCCTTTTGCAACCACTTGCCTGCGGGGAAAGGAAAGAACCAATCGGGATTATAACCACAACTAATTATTGTCAGGGTACAACCACGGCATCGGACACGATAGTAAAACCCGGTGATATTGCTCTCAGCCATGATATTGAAAAGAAATATCGACTAAAATTTGGTGACTTGATCTATCTTGAAGGCGAGACAGACCCTTATATATTCACGGATAGAATGCCGGGACAATGGTCGAGACGCGCAGATCTTTACAGTAGGAGTTGCAAAACGGCAGAAGAATACGGAGTTAAAAAACGTATGGTAGGGTTTGTCAGAAAAAAATAAGGAAAGGATTACTCGTCTGATTGGTGGAACTCCTTTACAAGAACAAAAACTTTGAGGAGATTTTTCCTGGGCCGGAAGGCCGCAAAAACAATTTTTAATAATGATGGCCAAGGTTGCCACATAATCTTGGTTTACAAGAGAGAGGGAAGCCATGCTTAGTACAGCAATGATTCGATCTATTGGAGGAAAGGTTTTCTTGCTCTTTGTGGCGCTTTGTCTAGTGGGGGTCTTTTCTTCCGTCTCTTTGGCGCAGGAGGCAACAACGAACAAACCGGCTCCAGAAACTCCGGCAGCGGAAACCCCTCATAGTGCGCCGCCGGGCAAGATCGAGCGCGCCGGGCAGGCCACGGGCAAGGGAATCGAGCGAGGCGCGAATGCCACTGAACGGGGAGTGAAACGTGCCGGCGAAGCGACCGGCGAAGGAATTGAGCGCGGCGCGGATGCCACTAAACGGGGAGTGAAGCGTGCCGGCGAAGCAACCGGCAGGGGAATTGAGCGAGGCGCGAAGGCCACTGAACGTGGAGTGAAGCGTGCCGGCGAAGCAACCGCCAGTGGAATTGAGCGGGGCGCCAAGGCCACTGAGCGTGGAGTAAAGCGAGCCGGCGAAGCGACCGGCAGGGGAATTAAAAAGGCCGGCGAAGCAATCGAAAAGACCTTTTCCGGCAAGGATTAAGCAAAGTAACCAACGCAACAACAATAATCAGTCCATCTATACTGCACCCGTTGGAAGCGAAACATTTTGAGAAGTGAGGAATAAAATGTCTCTCCAAGGGGTGCAGTATAGGTACCCTCCTTTC
>JAUSOZ010000158.1 GCA_030655955.1 Deltaproteobacteria bacterium | reverse complement strand
GTGTAACCGATTTAATGCCTTACGGTTACTAAACCCGGCGACATCATCTACTCCCTCTCCCCCCGGTTCGGGGGGAGAGGGTTGGGGTGAGGGGGGCAGAACGGCCGCATGCAAATTCCTAACCGGACACTGCTGGGATTTAGGGGGATTTATAGCGTCTTACCAAATCCCCCCCAGCCCCCCTTTTCCAAAGGGGGGAGTTTTAACGAGTTCCCGGATGAAAACTAGTTCATGTAGTGCTCTTATGAATAATCCCGATGGATGAAGCGGAGAATCCCGGTGGCGATGGATATGGTGACCCCGAAGACGTTGAGAGCCCTCCTGGACGGCCTGGCCGGCTGTCAGGTGACCGGCGATGTTGACGTGCCGGTAACCGGCCTGGCCTACCACTCCCGGGAAGTCACCCCCGGCGGGCTCTTCGTGGCCTTGAAAGGGGCCCGCACCGACGGCCACCTCTATCTGGCCGCCAGCCTCGATGCGGGCGCCCGGGTGGTGGTCACCGAGCAGGAGCTGGTCCCGCCCCCGGGGGTCACGGTGGTCCGGGTGCCACAGGCCCGCCTGGCCCTGGCCCACATCAGCGCCGCCTTTTACGGCCACCCCAGCCGGGAGCTGACCCTGGTGGGGATTACCGGCACCAACGGCAAGACCAGCACCACCTATATCCTGGAGTCCATCCTGAACGCCGCCGGCGCCCGGGTGGGGGTGGTGGGCACCGTTAATTACCGGGTCGGCGAATCTACCTGGCCGGCCCCGGTAACCACCCCCGAGTCCCTGGACCTCCAGCGGCTCCTCCGGGAAATGCGTACCCGGGGCGTCACCCACGTCTTTCTGGAGGTCAGCTCCCATGCCCTGGATTTAAGGCGGGTGGATGGCGCCCTCTTCGCCGCCGCGGTCTTCACCAATCTGTCTCAAGACCACCTGGACTACCACCGGGACCTGGACGATTATTTTGCCGCCAAGTCCCGGCTCTTTATGGAAATCCTGGCCAATGGCCGCCCTTCCCGGGGGCTGGCGGTCCTCAACCTGGACGACCCCCGGGGGCGTGAGCTCAAGGACGCCGTCGGTGCCCCGGCCCTGACCTACGGCCTGCATCCGGACAGCCAGGTGCGGCCCCTGAGCTACCGCTACCGCCAGGATGGCCTTTCGGCGCGTCTCACCACCCCGGCGGGGGAAGTGGAGATCACCTCTCGCCTGGTGGGCCCGTTCAACCTGGCCAATATCCTGGCAGCCGCGGCCACGGCCCTGGGCCTGGGGATTGACCCCGACACCGTGGCCCGGGGCATCGCGGCGCTCCCCGGCGTGCCGGGCCGGCTGGAGCGCTTCGGGCCGCCCCAAGGCCCCGGCGTGTTCGTGGATTACGCCCACACCCCGGCCGCCGTAACCCAGGCCCTGGAGGCTCTTCACACCCTCAATTTTTCCCGGCTGATCACGGTGTTCGGCTGCGGCGGCGACCGCGACCGCGGCAAAAGGCCGCTCATGGGCGCCGCGGCGGCCGCGGGTTCGCAACTGGTCATCGTCACCAGCGACAATCCCCGCACCGAAGACCCCCTGGCCATCATCCGGGAGATCGAGGCCGGGCTTTCGATTCGCGGCCTGCCGCGCCTTAACGCCGCCGCGGCCCAAAGAGGCGAAGCGGGCTATCTGGTGATCCCGGACCGCCGGGAGGCTATCCGCCTGGCCGTGTCCCTGGCCCGCCCCGGCGAGGCGGTCCTGGTGGCCGGCAAAGGCCACGAAAACTATCAGATCTGGGGGGCCGAGCGCCGCCACTTCGACGACCGCGAAGAAGTAGCCCAGGCCCTGAAGGAGTACCACGGCTGACAACATCTCATATCTCGTTCCCAAGTTGTACTTGGGAACGAGAACGAGATTGACGAGCTTAGTAACACGATGAGATATTTTTTAACCCAAAACCTAAAACCCGGAACCTAAAACCTTTATAAAATGCGCGCTACCTTCACCATTGCCGAAATTCTGGCCGCCACCGGCGGCACCCTGGTGCACCAGGGCGCCTGGGACACCTTCTGCGGCGTTTCCACCGACTCCCGCACCAGCCAGACCGGGGCGCTTTTCATCCCTCTCACCGGGGAGAAGCACGACGGCCACGAATTCATTCCCGCCGCCCTGCGCCGGGGCGCCCGGGGCGTTTTGGTTGAGAAAAGAATATTGCCGGCTGCCGGTGTCGGGGCGGGTTTCAAACCCACGCCGACGATCCCCCCGGAATTAACCGTCATCGCCATCCGAGACGCCCTGACGGCCCTGGGCGACCTGGCCCAGGCCTGGCGGGCCGGCTTCCGGGTGCCGGTGGTGGGCATCACCGGCAGTTGCGGCAAGACCACCACCAAGGAGATGATCGCCGCCACCCTGGCCCCGGCCTTCCGGGTCCTGAAAAACCGGCTGAACCTGAACAACCTCATCGGCATGCCCCTGACGCTCCTGGAGTTGGAGGGGACCCACGAAGCCGCGGTGGTGGAGATGGGCATGAACGCCTTCGGCGAAATTGACCGCCTCACCCGGATCAGTTGCCCCACCATCGGGGTACTCACCAACGTCTATCCAGCCCACACCGAGGGCGTGGGAGACATCGCCGGGGTGGCCCGGGCCAAAGGGGAGCTTATCAAGGCTTTGGATCACGGCGCGGCCCTGGTTTACAATGCTGACGACCCCTGGGTGGCCCGCCTGGCCCAGGATTTCCGGGGTCCTAAGCTCAGTTTCGGCCTCAACGCCGCCGCCCACCTCCGGGCCACGGATAGGCAGACCCGGGGACGCCAGGGCCAGAGCGCCCGCCTGGCGCATGCGGGCCGGGACTGGCCCCTGAACCTGCCGGTACCGGGGCTGCACATGCTCTACAACGCCCTGGCTGCCACGGCCGTTGGGCTTGCCCTGGGAATGGCGCCCGGCGACACCGCCGCCGCTTTGGGAGCCTTTCGCCCCATCCACCGGCGCTCCCAGGTGGAAACCCTGAGTTCCGGGGTGAACCTGATCAATGATTGCTACAACGCCAATCCCGGCTCCATGGCCATGGCGCTCGGGACCCTCATGGAACTCCGGGACCACGGCCGGGCCGCGGCGGCCTTAGGCGACATGCTGGAACTGGGCTTTGGGGCCGCCGCCGACCACCGGGAACTGGGCCGGCGGGCCGCCCGCCTGGGAGTGGAGGTACTTGTGGTTTATGGCAACTTTCGCCAGGAGGTGGCCGACGGGGCCGTCGAAGCCGGTCTGGCCCCGGACCGCATCTTTCCGGTGGCGTCCCGGGCCGAGGGGGCCCAAATCTTGCGGGAACTCCTGGCCCCCGGGGACTGGCTCCTGGTAAAAGGGTCTCGTAGTATGCACATGGAAGGACTCATTGAACGGCTGGAAGGGAAATAAATGTAGGGTGCGCACCGCGCACCATCATGATTAACGGTTGAAGTGGTGGGCAGTGCCCACCCTACACGACCGAAAAATCAGACATAACCACAGAGGGAAATTAAAGGGAGAATGGCTTAGGTGCTCTATCATCTGCTCTATCCGTTAAAATCGGTCTTCGGGGGGTTCAATGTCTTCCGCTACATCACCTTCCGGACCATCTTCGCCATCCTCACCGCCCTGATCATCTCCATGGTGGTGGGGGGCTGGTTCATCCGCAAGCTTAAGGCCATGCAAATCGGCCAGTATATCCGGGAAGACGGCCCCCAGTCTCACCATGCCAAGACCGGCACCCCCACCATGGGGGGGCTGATGATCATTTTCGCCACCCTGGCCGCCACCGTCCTGTGGGCCGAGTTGAACAACCCCTTTATCTGGCTTCTGGTCCTGGTAACCCTGGGCTTCGGCCTCATCGGTTTCTTCGACGACTATCTCAAGGTCATCAAAAAACAGAACAAGGGGCTGAGCGGCCGGGCCAAGCTGGTGACCCAGACCCTGGTGGCCCTGGTGCCGGCCATCTGGTTCTACGCCAACCCGGGATTCGACACCACCCTGACCATCCCCTTTTTCAAGTCAGTCCAGCCGGACCTGGGATTCTTTTTCATCCCCTTTGCGGTCTTTGTCATCGTCGGAACCGCCAACGCCGTCAACCTCACCGACGGCCTGGACGGCCTGGCCATCGGCCCGGTGACCATCGCCGCCGCCTTCTACATGATCTTTTGCTACCTGGCGGGGAACATCAAGATTGCCTCCTATCTGCAAATCCCCTATGTCCGGGGGGTGGGGGAGTTGTCCATCTACCTGGGGGCCATGGCGGGCGCCGGGGTGGGCTTCCTGTGGTTTAACGCCTACCCGGCCCAGGTGTTCATGGGGGACGTGGGCGCCCTGGCCCTGGGCGGCGCCCTGGGCACCGTGGCCCTGGCCACCAAACAGGAAGTCCTTCTGGCCGTCGTCGGCGGCCTCTTCGTGGTCGAAGCCCTGTCCGTCATCATCCAGGTGAGTTTTTTCAAGGTGTCCAACGGCAAGCGCGTCTTTCGCATGGCGCCGCTGCACCACCACTTCGAGCTCAAAGGCTGGCCCGAACCCAAGGTCATCGTGCGCTTCTGGATCATCTCGATTATCTTGGGGCTGGTGGCGTTGAGCGCGTTGAAACTGAGGTAGACCGAGGTTTGTTGTAGATAGGGGCTTCTGTATGGATAAAAAAGGCTTCATTCAGGAGCACAGCAAAATTAAGCTTGAACTCTATAGGCTTTACTTGGAACGCTATCTATCTGTTCTACTAACCACCCCTTTTTTTGAGAAAATAGTCATAAACGATCTATTTGCTGGCTGTGGCATCGCATTAAATGAAGAAAAAGGTAGTGCATTTATTGCCGCAGAGACCATTGAAAGAATCAAGGCAGAACGCAATCCAAGAAATAAAGAAATCATTCTAAATCTTAATGATGCTAATCAAGCAAGCTGTGTGGCATTACAGAAACACCTTCACAATCGTCCATTTGTTTACATTACCAATCAAGACGCCAATAGATATATTCATTCTTACAGAGCAACTCAAAAAAGTCATAATCTGTTTTTCATCGATCCTCATGGCTATACTCAGGTATCAATCGAAAACCTTAAGCGCCTTTTTACAATGGAAAGAAGTGACTTTCTGATCTTTATACCAATTTATCATCTTTTCCGATTTAAAGAAGTTGTAGCAGCGCAAACAAAACCAGTTTCCGAATTTCTTAAGGCCCTTGGTATTAATGATGACGATATTGTAAGGGCGGACGATGTTAATAAATTCGCGGATTTGATTGTTGAATCTTTGCGGAATATTTCCATTACGCAATGGGTTTACAAACATATTATCGAGAATCGTATTTATAATAGCAGTTACTGCCTTTTCTTTATTACGCATAATATTCGTGGTGCAGAGAAGTTTCTTGAAGCGAAGCACGAGCTTGAGAAAGAAATTAAGTCAAAAGAACGCCAACTTAGTTTTGACTTTGTTGCTGATCTCAATAGAAAGTCGATTCTTTACTTTATTGAATATGAAAAATCATATGATAATATTGCGCTTTATGAGCTTGGAATAATATATGGTTTTTTGCCCAAAGACATAAACCAAGAACTTACAAAGCTTGAACACGACAATAAGATTGAGATTTGTGAATTTCCTAATAAGAAGCGCCAGAGAAAGGGTTTTTATATTAATTATGACCATCATACGAGAGGGGACCGGATAATATCGATCACCTTCAAGAGGTAGACATGGCACAGTCTTCAATAGAGTGGACAGAGAAAACATGGAATCCGGTGACAGGCTGCACCAAGATAAGTCCGGGTTGCAAATTTTGTTACGCTGAAAAATTTGCTTATAGGCTGCAGGCGATGGGGGCTGATAACTATAAAAATGGGTTTAAGTTGACTCTTCATCCCCATATTCTCGAAAAACCATTGGAATGCAAAAAGCCTTCGATTATTTTTGTGAATTCAATGAGTGATCTTTTCCATAAAAATGTGCCAGAGACGTTTATTGGCGCTGCTTTTGATATAATGAACAAAGCCTATTGGCATCAATTCCAGATATTGACGAAGAGGCCAGAGCGGGTCGTTGAACTAAACGAGAGACTTCGATGGACACCGAATATCTGGATGGGAACGAGCGTAGAAAATGACGATTATGCCTTTAGAATTGATTTACTGCGTAACACTTCTGCAAAAATTAAGTTTTTGTCATTAGAACCTTTACTCGGGCCTCTACCAAACTTGAATCTAAAAAAGATAGATTGGGTTATTGTAGGCGGAGAATCTGGCATCAAAGCCAGGCCTATGAAACCTGAGTGGGTTATAAACATACAGGAACAATGTCAGGAGGCCGATGTTTCATTTTTCTTCAAACAGTGGGGTGGCAAAAACAAAAAGCAGGCCGGTAGGTTATTAAATGGCCGGACTTGGGATGAGATGCCCAAGACGGCGCAGGCGGCTTAATAATGAGACAGGGTCAGGAGATTTTCTTCCCTTCTTCTTCTCCCGAGACTGAACCAGATATGGAACTTAACGACAAAAAAATCCTGGTCGTCGGTCTAGCGCGCACCGGCGTGGCCTTGTGCCGTTTTCTGGTCGAGCACGGCGCCCGGGTGACCGTTACCGACCAGGCGCCGCCTGCTGACCTGGCCGACTACCGCCGCGACATCCAGGGCCTGGGGGTGGTGGAAGACCTGGGCCTGGCCCAACCCCGCTGGCAGGGTTTTGACGCCATCGTCCTGTCCCCCGGGGTGCCGCCGGAGCTTCCCTGGCTCATGGCGGCCCGGGCTGCGGGCCTGCCGGTGGTGGGGGAACTCGAAGTGGCCGCCCCCTTCATCCGGCGCCCGCTCCTGGCGGTGAGCGGCACCAACGGCAAGACCACCACCACCACCCTGCTGGGGGAGCTGCTCACCGCCTCGGGCAAAAAAACCCTGGTGGGCGGCAATATCGGCACCCCCGTGGTCGCCCTCCTGGGCCAACAGGAGGCGGCGGACTTATTGGTGTTGGAGGTGAGCAGCTTCCAGTTGGACACCGCCCCGAACTTCCATCCCCAGGCCGCGGCGCTGCTCAACATCACCCCGGACCACCTGGACCGCTATGCCGATTATGACGCCTATATCGCCTCCAAGGCCAGCCTGTTCCGGTGCCAGGGGGCTGGCGATCTGAAGGTCTTGAACGCCGACGACCCCGCGGTGGCGGGCCTGGACCGGGGTTTAAGCCGGGTCTATTATTTTTCCGCCACCCGGCCCCTGACCACCGGGGCCTGGCTGGATAACGGCGCCCTCAAGGTCAGGCTGGCCGATGGCCGGGAGGAAATTTTCCCCCTGGCGCCCATCCGGCTTAAGGAGCGGCACAACCTGGAAAACATCATGGCGGCCCTGCTCCTGGCCTTGGACGCCGGGGCCGATCCTAACGCCTGTCGCGAGGTGCTGGCGGCTTTCCGCGGCCTGCCCCACCGCCTGGAGTTCGTGGCCGACCTTAAGGGCGTGTCCTTTTACGATGACTCCAAGGGCACCAACGTCGGCGCGGTGGCCACTTCGCTGGCCCACTTTGACCGGCCGGTGATCCTCATCGCCGGCGGCCGGGACAAGGACAGCGACTTTTCGCTCGTCAACGACCTCATTGCCGCCCGGGTCAAGGCCCTGGTGCTGATCGGGGAGACCCGGGAGCGCCTGGCCCAGGTGTGGCGGGGGCTCGCCCCGGCTTATCTGGCGGACGACATGGCCGCGGCCGTGGCCCGGGCCTGGGAATTGTCCCGCCCCGGCGAGGTGGTGCTCCTTTCCCCCGCCTGCGCCAGCTTTGACATGTACCGGGACTACGCCCACCGCGGCCAAGACTTTCAAAATCTGGTGAGGGAGCTTAACCATGCAGAATGAGACCAAGGTTCACGTCGCCACGCCGGTCCACTACGACCAGATGCTCCAGATCACGACCTGCTCCCTGCTGGCCCTGGGGATGGCCATGATCTTCATCTCCAGCACCCTCATGGCCCAGTCCCAGTACGACGACGCCTATTATTTCATCAAGCGCCAGGGGGTCTATGCCCTCCTGGGCCTCGGGGCGCTCTTCCTGGGGCGCTACATCAACTACCACAACTACAAGCGCTGGGTCTACTACATCCTCCTGCTCTCCCTCATTACCCTGGTCCTGGTCTTTGTCCCGGGCATCGGCGGCAAGATCCGGGGTGCGGCCCGCTGGCTGCGCCTGGGTCCCCTGACCCTCCAGCCGTCCGAGTTCGCCAAACTGGCCATGGTCATGTTCCTGGCCTATTCCCTGTCCCGGAAGCAGGAGAAGATGAAGTATTTCGCCATCGGCTTTTTGCCCCACATGCTGGTGGCTGGCCTCTTTATCGCCCTGATCCTCAAGGAACCGGATTTCGGCACCTCCATCACCCTGGGGGCCATCGTCTTCACCATGCTCTTTGTGGGCGGCACCCGGGTCACCCACATCCTCCTGACCCTGAGCGCTGTCATCCCCCTGGGCGTCTTGATGGTGCTCCGAGACCCCAAAAAGTTCGCCCGAATCCTGTCGTTCATGGACCCCTGGAAGCACGGCCAGGACGTGGGCTACCAGCTCAAACAGGCGCTTCTCGCCATCGGCTCCGGGGGGCTGTGGGGCCTGGGCCCCGGCCAGAGCCGGGCCAAGCTCTTCTACCTGCCGGATTGTCACACCGACTTTATCCTGGCCATCTTCAGCGAAGAAATGGGCTTCCTGGGGGTCTTGCTGGTCATGGCCTTGTTCGCCATCATCCTCTGCCGGGGCTTTCGCCTCAGCCTTAAGGCCCCGGACAGCTTCGGCTCGTATCTGGCCCTGGGGCTCACGCTCATGATCGGCCTGCCGGCCCTCATCAACATGGGCGTGGTGAGCGGCATCCTGCCCACCAAGGGTCTGTCCCTGCCCTTCCTCAGCTATGGGGGTTCGGGGCTGCTGGTCAATTTGCTGGCCGTGGGCATCCTGTTGAATATCAGCAGCCAGGTCAAGTTCCCCTTGGGGCCGCCGCCCAGGGCCACCAAACCGCCGGTTGAGGCGGAGAAATAACCGGACTGGAAAGTTTACGTACGCGGAACCGAAAAGTTTTCGTAGGGTGCGTCCCACGCACCAGGAGCTTATGCCGGCAGCGGGCTCGGAAGCCCGCCCCACGAACTCTTCATAATTTGTGAGTGGGTCAAAGGCCCATGAGTGTCTACCCAATAGAGGTTTCAGCCGACAAGGCCGCCACCTGCGGCGGCGCGGTAGTTATAGTGTTTGCCAAAAGTTCTTTCCTCTTATCCCCTCTCCCCCCAACGGGGGGAGAGGGTTAGGGTGAGGGGGGGGGGGAGATAAGAAAAACCTTTTGGCATCGAGTATAAACTGGGCCACAGGCTGAAATAAGCAACCACACGCGTTGGCCCAGGGAAGGGCCAATGGCCATCGGGGGGTGGAGGATGAACGACCCCAGGGAACTCAGGGTGGTAATCGCCGCGGGCGGCACCGGCGGACACCTGTTCCCCGGCATCGCCGTGGCCCGGGAGTTTGTGGCGCGCCACCAGGCCGAGGTCACCTTTCTCACCACCCCCAAGGCGGTCACCACCCAGATCCTGGAGCGCTACGGCCTCGCCTGGGAGGCTGTCTCCGCCCGGGCCTTAAAAGGCGAGGGCCTGCTGAGCCGGGGCCGCACCCTGCTGGGGGTGCCGGGGGCCGTGCTCGCGGCCCGGGCCCGGCTCAAAGCCCTCAACCCCCACCTGGTCCTGGGTATGGGAGGCCATGCCGCCGGACCCGCCGGCGTGGCGGCCTGGCTATTGGGTATTCCCCTGGCGCTGCACGAACAGAATGCCATTCCCGGGGCCACCAACCGCTATCTGTCCCGGCTGGCCGCTAAAATCTTCGTGTCCTTTCCCGCCTGCGGAGATTTTTTCCCGCCCGGGCGCTCGCTCTGGACCGGCAACCCCATCCGGCCGGAGTTTTTCGAGCCCGCCCCGCCCCGGGCCGCCGCGCCCTTCACGGTTATGATCACCGGCGGCAGCCAGGGGGCCCACGCCCTTAATATGGCGGTGATAGAGGCGCTGCCGCGGCTGGCTGGGCTAGAAGACCGCCTGGCCTTTCTCCACCTCACCGGTGAGGCCGACCGGGAGGTGGTGGCCGCCGGCTACCGGGAACACGGCTTTGCCCATGAGGTGGCGGCCTTCAGCCAGGAGATGCCGGATTTGATGCGCCGGGCCCACCTGTTGGTCTGCCGGGCCGGGGCCTCCACCCTGGCGGAACTCGCCGCAGTGGGCCGGGCGGCGATATTGGTGCCCTACCCCTTCGCGGCCAACAACCACCAGGAGTTCAACGCCCGGTTCCTCACCGCGGCCGGAGCTGCCGAGATAATCTTAAATAAAGATTTTACCGCAGAGGCTTTCGCTGGTAAGATTAATCATTTCCTCACCGCACCCGAACACCTGGCTAATATGGAAGCCGCCAGCCGCCAACTGGCAAAACCGGAGGCGGCGAGAGAGATTGTGGCGGGGTGTGTGGAGTTGATCAGAAAAAAGGTGCGCGATGCGCACCCTACATAAATCGGGATGTTTTAGGCAACGACTGCGAACATGCAAAAGTGTAGGGTGCGCATCGCGCACCATCTTTTGAGGGCCGTAGCCCATGCCAAGGTATTTGCGACCAAAATCGGCGGAAGGCACATTTTTCTTTACCGTGGTGACGTTTGACCGTAGAAAGATTCTTACCTTGCATATCAGCAGGCAAATTTTATCTAACGCAATTACGGAGGTTCAGACCCAATACCCCTTTTTCATAGAAGCCTGGGTCCTCCTGCCGGATCATCTCCATGCCATTTGGACCTTACCGGATGGGGATACGGATTACTCCAAACGCTGGGGATTAATTAAAGCTAAGTTTTCCAAAGAGGGAAAGCCATTTTTTCACGCAGAACAATCGGCCAATCCTTCCCGGATTAAACGCCGCGAAACTACAATCTGGCAACGACGTTTTTGGGAGCACACTATCAGAGACGATGCGGACTATGCCAGGCATGTCGATTATATTCATTACAACCCGGTAAAGCATGGACTAGTAGCGCGAGTAGGGGATTGGCCCTATTCCACTTTTCATCGCTATGTGAGGGAAGGATTTTATCCCGAACAATGGGGAGAAGACGTTACTTTTAATCAAGACGATTCCTTTGGAGATTAAAATGGTGCGCAGTGCGCACCCTACATTAACTTTGACTTGATAAGGTCCATGCCTTTATGGATATTAGAATTATTAAAGAATCACCAATACAGAAAGAAGAATTAAATATTATTAAATGTGTCCACTGTAAAGGGTCTGGAATATGTAAAAACTCCGTTAGGAAAGAAGTTACAAAGGCATTTTCATCCATCCATTGGATGGAATGTGATCTTTGTGGAAAGGGAACAATTATTCCAAATAAATTATTTTCTAATCCACCGTCCCCAATATGTAAAGTATGCAAGGGGACTGGACATGTTATTCTAAAGTAACGTAGGGTGCGCACTGCGCACCATATAATATGGTTTTTAAATCAATGCGGACTATCAAATGGTGTCAACAATATTAGCCCATAAATCCACCTACCACTTCATCGGCGTTGGCGGCATCGGTATGAGCGGCCTGGCGGAGCTCTTGGTGCGCCAGGGGTACCGCGTCAGCGGCTCCGACCTGGCCGAAGGCGCCATCACCCGGCGGCTGGCGGATCTGGGGGCGCGCGTCCATTTAGGCCACCGGGCCGAAAACCTGGCGGACGCCAACGTCGTGGTCCACTCCACCGCGGTGAAAGAGGACAACCCGGAACTCGCCGCGGCCCGGGCCCGGGGGCTTAAAGTCCTCCGCCGGGGGGAATTGTTAGCCGAGCTGATGAAAAATCATACCCAGGTGGCGGTTACCGGCATGCACGGCAAGACCTCCACCACCGCCATGACCGCGGCGGTGCTCCGGGCCGGCAATCTCGACCCCACCGTGGTGGTGGGCTCGGTGTGGGACGGGGTGGGGTCCAACGCCGTCCTGGGCCGGGGCGAGGTTTTCGTGGCCGAGTCCGACGAGTCCGACGGCTCCTTCGCGCTGCTCTCCCCCGAAATCACCATCATCACCAACCTGGACAAAGAACACCTGGACTACTACCGGGACCTGGCCCACGTCCAAGAGATGTTTGCGGCGTATTTGCAGCGGCTGCCGGCTGGGGCCAGGGTCATCGCCTGCGCCGACGACCCGCACCTGGCCCCGATCCTCGCCGACTGCCCCCGGGAGCTGGTCACCTACAGCCTGAAGCCGGGGAGTGCCGATTTTTATGCCACCGATCTGACGCCCCAGGGGTTGGGATATCGCTTCCGCCTTTGGCGCCGGGGCCAGGCCTTG
The DNA here is from genome assembly GCA_030655955.1 of Deltaproteobacteria bacterium. Classification (GTDB taxonomy): domain Bacteria; phylum Desulfobacterota; class Desulfobaccia; order Desulfobaccales; family 0-14-0-80-60-11; genus 0-14-0-80-60-11. The sequence continues at coordinate 7,097 of JAUSOZ010000158.1, read as the reverse complement.
GGGACCGTCACCCTGCCCCTGGCGGGGTCGCATTACGTTTTGAACGCCATGGCCGCCTGCGCCGTGGGGAGCCTTTTGGGCCTGGAGTTCCCGGCCTGGCAGCAGGGGCTAAAAAACCTGGGCCAGATCCACCGCCGCTGCCAGGTCAAGGGCGAAGTCCGGGACATCATGGTGATAGACGATTACGGCCACCACCCCGCGGAGATCCGCGCCACGCTTACCGGCCTGGCCCAGGCCTTTCCCCACCGCCGCCTGGTGGTGGCCTTCCAGCCCCACCGCTACAGCCGCACCCGGGCCCTGCTGCCGGAATTTTTTCCCGTGTTCGATCAGGCCCAGATGGTCTTCATCACCGAGATCTACGGCGCCGGCGAGCCCCGCCCCAATGGTCTCTCCGGCCGGTCCGTCTACGACGGCGTCTGTGGCACCGGCCACCCCGGAGTTTATTTTATTGAAGAAAATGCCGAGAAGGCCGAATATATCCTTGATCACCTTAACGCCGGCGACCTGGTCCTCACCCTGGGGGCCGGGGATATCTGGAAAACCGGCGAAGAGCTGCTGACCCGCCTGCAACACCAGGCGGCGCCCGGCAAAGCGAGGCGCACATGACGAAAAAAACCGCACCGCGGTCCTCCCGCCTCGTCCCCCAGCAGCCGGCGCCCAAGCCCCGGCTCTTTGCCCCGCGGCCGAAGAGAAAAACTCGGACACTCCCCCGGGGACGCCCCCAGAACAGTTACCGCCGCAATCGTTTCAAGGGAGAGTCCCGAAAAACCTGGCTCCGGGGCCTGGCCTGCTGCTTCGGGTTATTGACCCTGGCCGGTCTCTGCCTGGGTTTGGTGGTGCTCTACCATCAACTCTTGACCTCTCCCCTGTTTTGCATTAAAGATATCAACAATATCGAGATCGAGGGGGCCAAGCGTCTGTCCCGCAGCCTCGTGCTGCAACAGGCCAAGGTGGGATCCGGCGCCAGCCTCCTGGCTATCCGGCCGGGCCAGGTAGAGCGGGCTCTGATGACCCACCCCTGGATCGCCAAGGCCGAGGTGTCCAGGAAGTGGCCCCACAGCCTCCACCTCAAGATTCAGGAACGGGACCCGGTGGCCCTGGTTCAGTTTGGCGAAGAGTTGTTATATATGGATCGCCAGGGGATGATCTTCAAGCCCCTGTCCCCCGGAGATCCCCACAATTTCCCCGTCATTACGGGTTTGACCCCGGAACAGTTCCGGCATTCGGTCGGGGACCTGCCCCAGGTGGTGGCCCAGGCCTTCCAATTGATGGACGTGCTGAAAAAGACTCCGCCCCCGCTTAATCTCGAGAATATCTCCGAGATTCACGTTGATCTGGAGCGGGGATTCACTCTTTATGCCAACGGCGTGGGGGTCGCCCTGGACCTCGGTTTCCAGGAGTATCCGGAGAAATTAGAAAAATTTGCCCAATTGTGGCCGCACTTAGTGCAAAAGGGATTATTAACCAAAGCTAACCGTATCAACCTCACCTATCCCCGCCGGGCGCTCGTCACCCTCAAGGGGATGGAAGCAAACCCATAGGATAGAATCGTGCCTCAAGATCTCATCGTCGGTTTGGACATCGGTACCACCAAGATTTGCGCTGTGGTGGGCGAAGTGCGGGACCAGCAATTAGACATCGTGGGCCTGGGCTCGGCGCCCACCGGTGGCGGACTGCGCAAAGGGGTGGTGGTAAATATTGAAAACACCGTCAAGGCCATCCGTCGAGCCGTGGAAGAAGCCGAAACCATGGCCGGCTGCGAAATCCGCTCGGTGTACGCCGGGGTCGGCGGCGGTCAGACCAAGGTCATACACAGCCAGGGTATCATCGCCATCAAGGACCGGGAGGTGACCCCGGCGGATATGGACCGGGTCATCGATACCGCCCGCACCGTGGCTATCCCCTCCGACCGGGAAGTCATCCATACCCTGGTGCAGGAATTCTTGATCGACGGCCAGGACGGCATCAAGGACCCGGTGGGCATCCACGGGGTGCGCCTGGAGTGCAAGGTCCACATCGTCACCGGGGCTGTCCCGGCGCTCAATAATATTCTCCGGTGCGCCAACCGGGCCAGCCTGGAAGTGAACGGCATCGTCCTGCAAAGCCTGGCCGCCGGGGAGGCGGTCCTCACCGAGGAAGAAAAGGAAATGGGCGTGGCCCTCATCGACTTCGGCGGCGGGGTCACGAACCTGGCCATCTTTGCCGAAAACGCCCTGCGGCACAACTTCGTCCTGCCGGTGGGCGGCAACAACCTGACCAACGACATTGCCGTGGGGTTGCCCACCTCCCTGACTCATGCCGAAGAACTCAAGAAACATTACGGCGCCTGTCTCAATGCCCTGACCGACCCGGATGAACTCATCGAAGTTGCGGGCCTCACCGGCCGGGACACCCAGACCATGCCCCGCAGCCGCCTGGCGGATATCATTCACATGCGGGTGGCGGAAATTTTGAATCTGGTGGGCAAAGAGGTCCAGCGGGCCCGGTTCAGCCATCCCCTCCACTCCGGCGCGGTACTGGTGGGCGGCACGGCCCTGGTGGACGGCCTGATGGAGTTGGCCGGCGAAACCTTTAACATGCACACCCGTATCGGCTATCCCATGGGGGTCAGCGGCCTCATCGACGTGATCCACGACCCATCCTACGCCACCGCAGTAGGACTGGCCCTGTACGGTTTCCGGGGTCAACAAAAAGCCCAGCGTACCCCGGACCGCTGGTCCGGCAGCAACCGCAGTTACGGGCGCTCCTCCGGCGGCGGCTTCATGGCCAAGATTAAAAAATGGTTTCGCGAAGTGGTATGATTTATCCAAACATGCTATGATGCTCCCAAGGGGGTCCTCCATGAAAATACAATTAGTCCCCAACGAATTATCGGCTAAGATCAAGGTCTTAGGAGTCGGCGGCGCCGGCGGCAACGCCATTAATGACATGATTTCCTCCCAGATGGTGGGGGTCGATTTCATCGCTGCCAACACCGATGCCCAGGCCCTGGAGCGCAGCCTGGCCCCGGTCAAGATCCAGTTGGGTCAGAATGTGACCCGGGGTTTGGGGGCCGGCGGCGATCCCGAAGTGGGACGCAACGCCGCCCTGGAAGATGCCGAGCACCTCAAACAGGTCCTCCAGGGGGCCGACATGGTGTTCATCGCCGCGGGCATGGGCGGCGGTACCGGTACCGGCGGCGCCCCGGTGGTGGCCGAACTCAGCCGGGAATTGGGGGCCCTGACGGTTGCCGTGGTGAGCAAGCCCTTTGAATTCGAAGGCAAGATGAAGCGCCGCCTGGCCGACAACGGCATCGAGGAGTTGCGCAAGGTGGTGGACACCATCATCACCATACCCAACGACCGCCTCTTCTCCCTGAGCTCCAAGAACTCCCGCATCAAGGACGTCTTTGGCATGGCCAATGAAGTCCTGGGCTTTGCGGTGCGGGGGATTTCCGACCTCATTATGGTGCCCGGCTTTATCAATGTGGATTTTGCCGATGTGCGCACGGTCATGAAAGAGCGGGGCATGGCCCTCATGGGCACCGGCATCGCCAGCGGCGGCAACCGGGCCGCCGACGCCGCCCACAAGGCCATCTCCAGCCCCCTCCTGGAAGACATCTCTATCCGCGGCGCCCGGGGCATCCTCATCAACATCACCTCCGCCCCCGACATCTCCATGGAAGAATTGAAGGAGATCTGCGGCATCGTCCAGGAAGAAGCCCACGAGGAGGCCATCATCAAGTGGGGCCTGGTCTGGGACGAAGGCCTGGCCGAAGAGATCCGGGTGACGGTCATCGCCACCGGCATCGGCAAGCGAGCCGAAGCCGAACGGGCCGCCTGGTCCCAGGCGTCGGCCGCGGGCACCCCGCCGGAGGACCTGGAGATCCCGACGATTTTGCGGAACGAACCGCCTCCCGCCCGGGGCGCCGAAGCCGCCAAGAATGGCGCCAAAAAACCCCTCGGGGTGGTAACCCAAAAGAAATTTATCGTCCACCCCGACCTGGCGTACGAGGAAAACGAACTGGACACCCCGCCGTTCCTCAGGAAGGCGGATTAGGGGCGGGTTCCGGGTTTTAGGTTCTGGGTTCTGGGTTTTACGTGGGGGCGTGATTTATCACGCCCCGCCTTTTTTCAGGGGGGCTTATTCCACTCCGTTTATTCAATCTCGTTCCCAAGCTCCAGCTTGGGAACGCAAATGTCTGCCAAGCTCTGCTTGGACAAAGTTTGAATCATACATACGGATTCATTCTATTATGATGTTGCAAAGTAGAGCTTTGCAGGAAAATAGGTTCCCCAGCAGGAGCTTGGGAACCAGGAAATAACCTAGGGGCGGGGTTGCCCCCCCTACAGTCACGCTCGTTTATGTCCACGAAAATCAAATATGTCCACGAAAATCAAAGCCCACCTGCAACAACTCCTGTCCCAGGAACAAGGCGCCGTGGTGCGGGAGTGGGGCGCCCGGTTTCCCGTCGCCCTGGTCTATCCCCAGGTCTATGCCGTGGGCATGGGCAACCTGGGCTTCCAGACCATGTATCACCTGCTCAACGCCCACCCGGGGTTCGTCTGCGAACGGGCCTTCCTGCCCTCCCCGGAGGAGGCTGACGAACACCGGCGCACCCGCACCCCCATCCTTTCTCTCGAGTCCCAGCGGCCCCTGAAGGATTTTGCCGCCGTAGCCTTCTCCATCTCCTTTGAGGCCGACTACCCCTATGTGCTGGACCTCCTGGCCGGGGCCGGCATTCCCTTAAGAGCCGCCGAACGCGGCCCCGGAGACCCCCTGGTCCTGGCCGGCGGAGTGGCCACCTTTCTCAACCCCGAGCCCTTAGCTCCCTTCGTGGACGCCTTCTTCCTGGGCGAGGGCGAGGCCGGCGCGATCCCCTTCTTTGAGTTCCTGGCCGATAGCGCCCCGGCCCCGGATCGGGCCGCCATGCTTCAGGACCTTGCCCGCACCACCCCCGGCGCTTACGTGCCCGCGGGTTATACGCCTCGCTACCACCCGGACGGCACCCTGGCGGCCTTTGAGGCCGCCCCTGGTTTCCCCGAGCGGGTGGTGGCGCCTCACCTGCCGGAACTGGCCCCCTACCCTACCCATAGCCGCCTCCTGGCCCCTTTAAGCGAGTGGGGCGAGATGTTTTTAGTGGAGACCGGCCGGGGCTGCTCCCGGGGCTGCCGCTTCTGCGCTGCCGGGTTTGTTTACCGCCCTCCCCGGGAGCGCGACCTGGAGGATTTGTGGACCCAGGTCGAGCCAGGAATCATGGCGAAGCGCAAAATCGGCCTGGTGGGCGCCGCGGTCAGCGACCACCCCGGCATCCGAGACCTCTGCCGGAAAATCCTGGCCGCCGGAGGTACCCTGGGCATCAGTTCACTTCGGGCCGACTCCGCCGACGCCGAACTCTTGCAGCTCCTGGCCCAAGGCGGCGTGCGCAGCGTCGCCCTGGCCCCGGAGGCCGGCAGCGACCGTCTGCGCCGGGTCATCAATAAGGGCCTCACCCGGGACGACCTGGCGAAGGCGGCGGTGGAGGTGAGCCAGGCCGGTATCCGCCAGCTCCGCCTCTACTTCATGGTGGGCCTGCCCACCGAGACCATGGACGACGTGGCCGAGATCCCCCGCCTGGCGAAATTTCTGGAGCACTCGGTCATCAAGGAAAGCCTCGGCAAGAAACACCTGGGCCTCATCACCCTGAGCCTGTCGTCCTTCGTGCCCAAGCCTTTCACCCCCTTCCAGTGGACGCCGTTTCTGGCGGTGGCGGAGCTGAAAAAGCGCCTGAAGCTGGTGGCCCGGGAGTTTCACGGCGTCAAGGCGGTGCGGGTCCACACCGATCTCCCCAAGTGGGCCTCGGTCCAGGCCCTGCTGGCCCGGGGGGACCGCCGGGTGGCCGATATCCTCCTCACGGCCCACGAACATGGCTGGAATAAGGCCTTCCGGGAAAGCCCCATTAATCCGGATTTCTTTACCTTGAGAGAACGCCGGCCCGACGAACTCTTCCCCTGGGACTTTATCGACCACGGCATTGCAAAGAAATACCTCTGGGAAGAATACCAGCGGGCCCTGGAAGGCAAAGAAACCCCACCCTGCCAGCCAGAAGTCTGCCGCCGCTGCGGGGTCTGCGGGGGGGAAGGGGGAGAATGAGATGTGGGGAAGGGGGCAAAGGGCGAAGGCCCTTTCCCCCTCCCCCACGCCCCCACCCCCAATCCCTTAAGATTTGGTGGCACAGGCGTCCCGCCTGTGTTGGGGGGATGATCATGTCACTTACGTTGAGGTTCCCATGAAATTCCTGACCTGGAAAATTCAGCTGTCCCTGGCCCTCATCGGCGCCTCGGTGGCGCTCTATGTCCTTAACTACCTGATCTTCCGGGACGCCAACTATATGTTGCGGCTGTTTCTGGCCCAGTTGGGGTTCCTGCCCATCTCGGTGCTGCTGGTCACCATCATCTTGAACCAGCTCCTGGGCCTGCGGGCCAAGGCGGCCAAACTGGCCAAACTCAACATGGTCATCGGCGCCTTTTTCAGTGAGGTGGGGGGAACGCTCTTAAGGACCCTGTCGACCTACGACCAGCGCCTCCCCGACTTCCAGTCGCGGGTGGCCCATATCAGCCACTGGACCGGGGCGGATTTTGCCGGTTTCAGTCAGGGGCTGGCGGAAAAAGATTTTGACCTCCAACTCCAGGAAGGCGATCTGGAGGCCCTGCAAGATCTTCTGCTTAAAAAGCGGGACTTCCTCCTGCGCCTCCTGGAAAACCCCAACCTGCTGGAGCACGACTCCTTTTCCAGCCTGCTGCTGGCGGTCTTTCATCTCACCGAGGAACTGGCCCAGCGCACCGATCTTGCCCACGTGAGCCCCGCCGACCGGAAGCACCTATCGGGCGACGTGCAGCGGGGCTACGTCCTGCTCATCAAGGAGTGGCTGGCCTACATGGCGCACCTGAAGAATCGCTACCCCTATCTCTTCTCTCTGGCCCTGCGCACCAACCCCTTCGACCCCTTCGCCACCCCGGAAATTGAGTAGCAGGTTTTAGGTTCTGGGTTCTGGGTTCTGGGTTCTGGGTTCTGGGTTCTGGGAAAAACCGAATTTCCATTGACCTGATGCAGGTGAGACTAATGGCATATTTTGCGGC
>JAUSOZ010000149.1 GCA_030655955.1 Deltaproteobacteria bacterium | reverse complement strand
CGCCGCCGCAATATCCAGGGAGTGGTGACGGTGGTGTTCACCATCGGCTCCGGCGGCCAGATCATGGCCGCCCGGGTGAGCCGCTCCTCGGGCCATGATCTCCTGGATGAGGCGGCCCAGAACACCATCCGCCGGGTGGGGCAATTCCCGCCCATTCCCGCGGAACTCAACCGCCGGCAGTTGACCGTCGAAGTCCCCCTGGCGTTCCGTCTGAGCAATGATTAGGGGGCCTTCTTAAGGAGAAATCCCTAAAGGCATTTTAAAAAGTCGCCAATGCATTATTGCACCTAAAAACCTAGCTCCACATTTAGAATGTATCTTGCCACGAAAATAACTTATCGGATTCACTGAGAAAATTGTGATATGCTCTGGATATGGAAGGTTTTTGGCTCTGTGATAAGTTTCGGATCAGGGCAGTTATATCCATCAGCTAAAACAGAGGAGGGGGCCAATCCAGTTTTTTCCCTTGACAGAGAGGAAATTTATATTAGGATAGGGTAACCATTAGCTTACAGGCGCCCTTCGGGGATGAAAAGGGAAGCCGGTGCAAGACCGGCGCGGTCCCGCCGCTGTAACCGGGGACGAAACCCGCAAATAAGCCACTGCCCTTCGTTTAGGAGGGCGGGAAGGCGCGGGAAGTAGGGTAATCCGGAAGTCAGAAGACCTGCCTGTAAGCTGACTGCTTTCCCGACGAGGCATTGGGGAGGCAGGGGCTGCGGAGTGATGGCAAATCTCCCCAGCCAAACCAGGGATCAAGTAAACTGGGTGCAATCCTTGGGTCCACACGGGCTCAGGGATTTTTTTTGTCCGCGTGGATCATGCCTCAGGGAGCGTGGCACCCCCTCATCTCATTTTCATGGAGGGCATGATGAAACAGGGATTAATCGTTTATTTAATGGGCGGCGGGGAGCCGCCGGCGGGGGTAACACCTGGGACCCACTATCAGGGGCTCAGGCAACTCACCGGCCCCACAGAAGTCGTGGTCTCCCAACCGGGCATCTTGGAACTGGACGACGCCTGGCATTTTCTGCTGGCCAGGGGCTGTGAACCGATCCACCTCTTGGTCACCCAGGCTGAGCAGGACCGCCTGAACCCCCTCTACCCCCTGGTGCGCCTCACGGGCGTGGCCCGGGTAGCAGCAGACCCATCCGGGGCTTACGAGAATGGGAGGGTACTGCATTGAGTAAAATTGCTCTATATTGCGGCTGTGTCTCCCTGCTAACGGTGATAATCGGCGTATTCCCCCTTTGGGGGCAGGAAGTCGCCAGGCATGGTGTTCAGGTGTTAGACGAAATAGTGGTGACTGCCACCGGCACCGAAGTCCCCTTAAAAGAAACCGGCACCTCCACCACGATCATCACCAGGCAACAGATGGAAGCCCGGCAGGAACCGCGGGTGGAAGACTTTCTCCGGGATGTTCCCGGGGCCATCATCTCGCAATCCGGCGGCCGGGGCAGCCAGACTTCCCTGTTCCTCCGGGGCGGCAACAGCAACATGAACCTGATCATGCTCAACGGGTTTCGGCTCAATGATACCGGCGGGGCCTTTGACTTCAGTAAATTGACGGTGGACAACGTCAACCGTATCGAAGTCGTGCGGGGGCCCATGAGTTCTTTGTACGGGAACGACGCCATGACCGGGGTGATCAATGTGATGACCCGCCAGGGTCATGGTCCGCCCAAACTTACCGCGACCAGCCTGTGGGGCGGCCATGCCGAAGGTCATAGCTCTAATAACCTTATCGGTGAACAGCGGCTCAGTTTCGAGGGTTCATGGAAAAAATTTTCCTATTCCATGGCCTACGGCCGCTATGACGATACCGGGATCTTGCCCATCAACAACCGCTTCGGGAGCAACGTGGTGAACTCCCGTTTTGACCTGGAACCCACGGATAACCTGAAGTTGACCCTGACCAATTATTATGTGGACACCTATTATGGTTTTCCCACCAGCAGCGGAGACCGGTTCGACGCCAAGAGTCTCGGCGGCAATGGCCTGGACCCCAACCAGAACCAAAAAGCGGCGACGGTGTTAACCGGTTTGTCGGGGAATTACTGGCCCGTTTCTTGGTGGGAAAATGAACTGAAGCTGGGATTCCTGAATCTTGATTCCCGGTATAACAATCCGGCCAACCCATACTACGTCAACTTTCAGACTACCAATTACTATAGCCGGGATCTGGAGAAACAATGGACCTTGAATTACCGGTCCAATTTTATCTTCGGGTCCAAAGAACGCCTGGCCTCCACCACGACTATGGGGGTGGAGATGCGGCATGCCCAGTATAAAGGCTGGAGCAACGGTTGGGACTGGAATATCTCTGATTACAGCAGTGCCATGAATAAGGCCCGCCGGGGCAGTTACACCTGGCACCTCCAGGAGCAGGTGGCGGTGCGGGACCGCTTGTTCCTGACCGTGGGAGGCAGCCTCGAGGACAACAATTCCTTTCAAAAACTGGAATTCTGTCCCAGGGCCTCAGCCGCCCTGCGTTTCCCGGAAACGGACACCACCTTGCGGGCTGCGGGCGGCAAGGCAGTGAAGGCGCCATCCTTCACGGAGACCAATTCTCTCAATCCATTTTTTCTCGGCAACTCTACGCTGTTGCCGGAAAAGAATGTCAGTTGGGAAGTGGGCTTTGATCAATGGTTGTGGAAGGACCGGGTGCAAGGCGGGCTGACTTATTTTGAAAACCATTTCACCGATATGATCCAATATGCCCAGACCAGTTGGACTACCGGCAGTTTTTTCAATATTGCCGCGGCGCGCACCAAGGGCTTTGAACTCTATTTACAAGCGAAACCCTTTAAAGGGTTCACTGCCCGCACCGCCTATACCTATCTGACCCAACTCAAGGTGTTGGATGACGGGGGCCTGGTTAATATCAATATTATCACCGGCCAGAATCTGTTGCGCCGTCCCCGGCAATCCTGGAACTTCGATTTAAACTATATCTATGGCCCCCTGGAAGTGAATTTCCATGGCTTGTACATTGGGGCCCGGGCTGACCGGCGACCTGACAATAACGCGCCTTACTACGCCACCCGGGTGGTCAATGGCGGATTTTTTACCGCCGATCTGGCGGCCTACTATACGGTGATTCAAAACTGGGGCTATGTTAACCGCGTACAACTCATGGTTCGCGGCCAGAATCTCTTCGATAAGAAATATGAAGAAGTGTTTGGGTACTCCTCTCCCCGGTTTCAGATTATCGGCGGCCTCAGAATGAAGATATAATTCGGCGCAAGATATTAGGCGCTCAGGAGATTGTTTATGCACCGGCGGGTTTCCTCGATTCTCATAGTGACGGCCCTGTTCGTCGGCTGGCTGGTCATGCCGGCGTGGGCCGGAGGCGCAAACGAAGTCAGCACCACTGATGCCTATAAACGCCCCCTGACCATGACGCAAGCCCCCCGAAGGGTCGTTTCCCTGGTCCCTGGGGTCACGGAAATGCTTCTGGCTTTGGGGGTGGGAGATACCTTGCAGGGGGTGACCTACTATGATCGCGTCCCCCCGCAAGTGGGGAAACCCGCGGTGGTGGGCGGCTTTTTTAGCCCCATAACTCAGGTCATCGCCCAATGTCAACCGGACTGTATTTTTGTGTCCGATATACAGAAGGAAGTGCAAGAACGCTTCAAGGACTCGGGCATTCCGGTGATACACCTGGAGGCCCATACGGTTTCGGACATCTTCGCCAATCTGCGCTTGCTGGGGGCCATGTTTCAGCGGCAGGAGCAGGCGGAAGCGCTTTGCCGACAGATCCAGGACAAAATGGATCTCATCCGGGAAAAAGTCGCCCTGGTTCCTGACTCCCGCCGGGTGCGGGCGCTCAGGCTGATGAGCGACCGGCAGATGGTGGTGCCGGGCGATGATTCATTCCAGAACGACTATATCCGGCAGGCCGGGGGCATACCTCCCTGCCTGGGTAAGAAAGGAGCCATAGTTCCCATCACCTTCTCAGAATGGCAACAATTCAACCCCCAGGTCATTTTCACCTGCGGCAGCGACCTGAAGCAGGTGGAAAAGCTGGTGCAGCAGCCGGGCTGGCAGGAGGTGGAGGCGGTGCGTCAGGGAAGAATCTACCGCTTTCCCTGTGAGCTGACTTGCCGCGCCTCGGTGCACGCCGGCGACTTCGTGGCCTGGCTGGCCGCCACTCTCTACCTCAAGGACTTTGCCGACCCCAAGAATCGGCTCCGGTCCGATCAAGTCCTTGCCAGCGAAGCGCTTACCTTGGATCTCCCCTATGTGCGGCAGGCCCGGGTGACTCGCAGCCGCATTATGGACTTTGAGCAAAAGTCGTTGGTCATCGACTTTAAAACCCCCGTGGCGGTGATTTCCACCCTGGAGGGTCCCCGCCAGGGCATCCTCACGGTGGGGAACCATTACACCCCGCCCCCGTGTTGGGGAATCTCCCACTACCTGGGTCTGGCCAAAGATAGAGCCCAACTCTACCGGGTCCTGAAAAAAACCGGCCAAAATACCAGTTTCCTGTTCACCGGGGCCGATATGGCCAATCTTTCTGTGCAGCAGTCAACGTTTAAGGACATAAAAGTGTATGCCCTGGTTACTGCCGGGGTAGAGGGCAACGCCTTGCGCCTCTCCCAGGATGAGGGCAGATTCTATGAACCCGGAACCATCAATATCATTCTGTTGACCAACTGCCGGTTAACTCCCCGGGCCATGAGCCGGGCCCTGATCGCCGCCACCGAGGCCAAAACCGCCGCCCTCCAGGACCTGGATATTCGCAGTTCGGAGCACCCCCTAACATACCAGGCTACGGGGACCGGGACGGATAATATCATCGTGGTGGAAGGCCGGGGGCCGGCCATAGATAATGTGGGAGGACACTCCAAGATGGGGGAATTGATCGGCCGGGCGGTTTATCAGGGAGTGCGGGAGGCGGTGGCCAAACAAAACGGTATTACCTCCTGCCGCTCCCACTGGCAGCGATTGCAGGAACGGAGGCTGGGGCTTTACGAACTGGTGCGCAACCTTCCCGGGACTTCACAAGCTCAAATAGTGCCGCTCTGGGAAAGCGTTATGCTGGAGCCGCACTACAGCGGCTTTATGGAAACGGCTTTTGCCCTGAGTGATGCGTACGAACGGGGTCAAGTGCTCGATTTGAGCTCCTTTGCAGATTATTGCAAAATGGTGGCCCGGGAGCTGGCAGGCAAACCGGTGACTGAGTGGCAGACGATCTCCTTTCAGGGAGAATTGCCCCGGCCGCTGCACATGGCCTGTGAGGCGTTTATTAACGGGCTGGTGGCCCGTGCCCAGCCAGGCGGCAAACCTTAAGCTGCCCGATAGATCGCCCAAGGAGGGTTTAAAAAAGTCAATGGTTCGCATGATGAGGCTCTGCAAGGACTCGGAAAAAATCATGGTGGTTGCCATTTTGGGGCTGCTGGCGGGATTGTCGCCCTGGCACGCCCTGGCTGCGGTCCAGACTGACCAGTTGGGACGTCAGGTAAACGTCCCGGCTTCTCCCCAGCGCCTGGTGACCATGGCTGCCAGTCTCACCGAGATGGTCTTCGCGGTGGGCTTGGGCTCCCGGCTGGTCGGCGTCGAACAGTTCAGCGATTACCCCCCTGCCGCTGGGGCATTGCCCAAAGTCGGTTCGTATAAAATCCCTGATTTGGAAAGGATCGTGGCCTTGCAGCCCGACCTCTGTCTGGCCATCAAGGACGGCAATCCCCCCCATGTGCTGGAACGCCTGCGAGGTTTGGGCATCCCGGTCTATGTCGTGGACCCCCGCAACTTGCCGGGGGTTATCGCCACCGTTGAGGAAATCGGCCACCTTTTAGGCGCCGAGGGAAAAGCCGGGGAATTGGCGGCGGCACTTAACCGCCGCTATCAACGCATCAAAGATCTCGCCGCCCACGTCGCCCGCCGTCCCCGAGTCTTTTTCCAAATCGGCATCTCTCCCATCGTCTCAGCCGGGTCACACACCTTTTTGGATGAATTGATCACCACCGCCGGGGGACTAAACCTGGCCGCGGGCAAAGTGCCGTATCCCCGTTTTTCTCAAGAACAAATTTTGGCCCTGAACCCAGAGGTCATTATCATCACCTCCATGGACCGGGGAGGCGCCTTTGAGCAGGTCAAAGCCGGCTGGGAACGCTGGGAAACTTTGCCGGCCGCCCGTAACCACCGCATCTTTCTCATTGATTCCGACCTGGTGGATCGCCCCTCTCCCCGGCTCCTGGACGGACTGGAAATGCTCTTTGGCCTGATCCATCCTGAACTGAAAGGAGATCTGCCATGAGTTGGAGCGGTCTCCCCTTAGGGCGGCGTTTGCTGTGGGTGGCGATACTTGGTGGCGTGCTCTTGGCCATCAGTCTGGCCCTGGGAATGAGTTTGGGCTCTACCCCCGCAAGTTGGCGCCAGAACCTGGCCGCGCTCTTAGACCGGGGTGGCCCTGAGGACATCCTGACCACCATTATCTGGCGGATTCGCTGGCCCCGGGCGCTCCTGGCAGGTCTGGTGGGCGCCACGCTGTCCCTGGGGGGCCTGGTATTTCAGGCCCTGCTGCGCAACCCCCTGGCCGATCCCTATATCCTGGGGGTCTCCGGCGGGTCCGCGGTGGGGGCTATTTTGGGGCTGTTGGCGGGGTTGGCGCCCTTCCCCGGCGTGGCGCTCCTGGCTTTTCTGGGAAGCATGTGCACCCTGCTACTGGTCCTGGTGATCACTTCCGGCGAGCCGGGGGGCAGGAAAGGTTCGCTGCTGCTCGCAGGCGTCATGGTGAACGCCTTCTGCTCCGCGGTGATCATCTTCCTGGTGTCCATCACCCAGGATGCGCGGTTACACAACATTCTCTACTGGCTGATGGGCGACCTGTCCATGTCCGCCCCCAACCAGACAACCTTTCTGATCTATTTCTTGCTGCCCTGTTTCCTGGTGGTTCTCTGCCTGGCCCGCCCCCTGAATCTTTTGCTCATGGGAGAAGAGACGGCCCTGTACCTGGGCTTGAACGTGGTCTTGACCTCCCGGATCCTGCTGGTCGTCACCTCCTTGATGGTGAGTTTAGCTGTCTGTCAATCCGGCCTGGTGGGATTCGTCGGGCTTGTGGTCCCCCATCTGTTCCGGCTCATATTGGGGCCGGACCACCGGCTCCTCATTCCCGCCTGTCTTCTGGGAGGGGGAAGTTTCTTGATATTGTGCGACCTGGTCTCCCGGGTGCTGCCCTCCCAGGGGGAGATGCCCGTGGGGGTGATCACCGCCATGGTGGGCGCGCCGCTGTTTGTTCTTCTGTTAATGAGGTCCAGGTGATGCCTCCCGCGGTTCTGGTAAAGCACCTTCAGGTCTCTTATGGCCGTCAACCGGTCCTCCGTGATCTCTCCATCGAGGTGCCGGAAGGGGCCTTTTTCATCATCATCGGTCCCAACAGCTCGGGGAAAACCACTCTCTTGAGGGCCATGGCCGGGGCGGTGAAACCCCAACAGGGACAGGTGGAGATCTGGGGCGAGCCGGTGGGTCATTTTTCGAAAAAGGCCCTGGCCCGTCTCGTTGCGGTCGTGCCCCAACGGGTTGTCACGGATATTCCCTTTTCCGTCCAGGAAGTGGTCCTGATGGGGCGGTCACCCCACGTGGGGTGGATGGGCCTGGAACAGCCAAGAGACCTGGAGCTGGCTATGGAAGCCATGACCTTTACCAACGTGGCCCACCTGGCCCGGCGGCCCTTGCCGCAACTCAGCGGCGGGGAATTACAGCGGGTGATCATTGCCCGGGCCATCTGCCAGCAGCCGCGCCTCCTTCTGCTGGACGAGCCCACCGCGGCCCTGGACCCGGCCCATCAGGTGAACATCATGGACCTGATGGCGCAGTTGCAACAGGAACGGGGTCTGACAGTGGTCATGGTTTCCCACGACCTGAACCTGGCCGCCATGTATGGGGAGCAACTGCTTCTGCTGAAAGAGGGGAAAACCGTCCAATCGGGGCGCCCCGCGGACGTGCTCACCTATGAACTGCTGGAGCAAGCCTACGGCTGTCCTGTATTGGTGGATACAAACCCACTGGGGCAGGTACCGCGGATCACCTTAGTGCCCAAGAGATTTCTTGGGCCGCCCTTTTGATACATGAAGCCAGACGAAAATAAGAAAGGGATGGGGAGTGCATGGGGACAATGATGATTCAGGCTCAGATTTTTTTACATGAGGTAACAGAAAAATTGAACTTTGCAAATAGGACTGCAGCCTCATGCCCTGTTTTATTTTGGGAGGAAGAATGGACATAACCAAGGCTCTGCTTAATATGGCCCTGGGCGGCAGCGCCTGGGTGCTGTGGCTGCTTATCGGCTTGAGTATCGCTTCGGTGGCGATCATGATCGACAAGGCCCTGACCTTCTATCGTTTCCGCTTCAACCCGGATCGCTTGGTGGCCGATATCGAGCCCTCCTTGCGTCAAGGCGACTGGCCCCGGGTCATATCCCGATGCGAGCAGGAATCCGGCCTGGAAGCCCGGGTGCTGTTGGCCGGCCTCAAGGAGATTTCCCGGGGCAAGGGGGCGGTCCAGGATATCATGGAGGGCGAGCGGATCCGGGTGGGGCTCTTCCTGGGGCGGAGATTAAGCTTCCTGGGCACCCTGGGGGCCAATGCCCCCTTTATTGGCCTGTTCGGCACCGTCCTGGGGATTATCCATGCCTTTAAGGACCTGGCCCTGACCGAGGGGGGCGGCGGGCCCGCGGTCATGGCCGGTATCGCCGAAGCCCTGGTGGCCACCGCCATTGGTCTGCTGGTGGCCATTCCCGCGGTGGTGATGTACAATTTTTTTCATCGCCGCCTCCATGTAGTGCAGGAGCGCTCCCGGTTTCTGGAGCAACTCCTCCTGGCCCATCTGGACGGCGCCGCCGGGACCGCGGAGATTGCCGTCCCGGAGGCGCAAATGTTCCAGCCTTCCCGTAAAGCCGGGGGCCTGATATGAGAGGCAACATTCACGGGCCCATCACCGAAATCAACATGACCCCCT
>JAUSOZ010000148.1 GCA_030655955.1 Deltaproteobacteria bacterium | reverse complement strand
CGTCAAGATCGGCGGGGCCAACATCAGCGAGGTCACCGCCTTCACCGTGACCCATGCCCTCGTCTGGTTCGGCGGCCTCGAACTTTCTCCCCGCCAGCAGGAAATCGCCCGGCGGATTTTGAAGGAAATCACCGAACGCCTGGGGTTTCTGTCGGAAGTGGGGCTGGATTACCTCAGCCTGGACCGGCCCACCGGCACCCTGGCCGGGGGTGAGGCCCAGCGCATCCGCCTGGCCACCCAGATCGGCTCCAAACTCTCCGGCGTCCTCTACATCCTGGACGAGCCCAGCATCGGGCTCCACCCCCGGGATACCCAGAAACTGCTCCGCACCCTCAAAAACCTCCGGGACCTGGGCAACACCGTGATCGTGGTGGAGCACGACCCTGAGACCATCCGCCAGGCCGACTTTGTGGTGGACATGGGGCCGGGCGCCGGCCGGGAAGGGGGACGGGTGGTGTTCGACGGCACCCCGGCGGAACTGGTGCGCCACGCCCACTCCCTCACCGGGCTCTACCTGTCCGGCAGACGGGAAATCCACCTGCCCCGGGGCCGGCGCCGCGCCCAGGGGTTTTTGCGCCTGCAGGGCGCCCGGGGCCACAACCTCAAAGACCTGGAAATCGCCATCCCCTTGGGCGTGCTCACGTGCGTCACCGGGGTCTCCGGCTCGGGGAAGAGTACCCTGATCATGGACACCCTCTACCTGGCCCTGCGCCAAAAACTCTTCCAGGCCAAGATTGCCGCCGCCCCCTATGACCAGATTCTCGGGCTCGAGGCCCTGGACAAGGTGATCAACATCGACCAGAGCCCCATCGGCCGCACCCCCCGCTCCAACCCCGGCACCTACTCCGGGCTGTTCACCATCGTCCGGGAGCTCTTTTCCCAGGTGCCCGAGGCCCGGCTCCGGGGCTATAAGCCCGGGCGCTTCAGCTTCAACGTCAAGGGGGGGCGCTGCGAGGCCTGCCGGGGTGAGGGCATCAACAAGATCGAGATGCACTTTTTGCCCGACGTCTACGTGCGCTGCGAGGTCTGCCGGGGCCTGCGCTACAACGCCTCCAGCCTGGAGATCCGCTACAAGGGCAAAACCATCGCCGAGGTCCTGGAAATGACCGTGGACCAGGCCCTGGAGTTCTTCGGGCCGGTGCCGGCCCTGCGAGACCGGCTCCAGACCCTGGCGGACGTGGGCCTGGGGTACGTCCAACTCGGGCAGTCGGCCACCACCTTATCCGGCGGCGAGGCCCAGCGCTTGAAACTCTCCCGGGAGCTGGCCAAACGGGCCACCGGCCGCACCCTCTACATCCTGGACGAACCCACCACCGGGCTCCACCTGGCGGACATCGAAAAGCTGCTCCTGGTGCTCAACCGCCTGGTGGACGAAGGCAACACCGTCATCGTCATCGAACACAACCTGGAGGTCATCAAGACCGCGGACCACCTCATCGACCTGGGTCCGGAAGGCGGCGACGGCGGGGGCAAACTCGTGGCCGCCGGCCCCCCGGAAGAGGTGGCGCAACACCCGGATTCACATACCGGGCGGTTTTTGCGGCCGTTGCTGCATGAGAGTGGATTGTCGTCGGCCTTGAACCAATCGTACATAATTGTCAAACAATAAATAATAAATACGCCTTGCTTTTGCAAGTTATAATTACTTCAACAAAGTTTTTTATAGAAAGCAATGTGGGCAAGATAATGGAATTTATGGCGCAGATCGGCTACTTCGGTGAACCCAACCTCTATGCCTGCTCTTTGTACGGTCTGGTATTGATGGTGGTGAGCGTCTGGATGGCACTGAATACGACCAAGCCAACCAAAGAAGATTAACCGGCGAGGACTGATCCAAGGATAATCGGCGGGCAGACCTTCAGGTCTGCCCTTTTTACGTTAAGGGCTCTGGTAACCTCACCTTACGGCAAGGCTCCGGTGCGGGCAAGTCTCTCCTCCTCGTCACACTCAACCTATAATGTTTGCCCAAAATTCCTTGCGCTTGGAGGTTCTTAAATCCCCCTAAATCCCAGCAGTGTCCGATTTGGTTTTTGTAAAGGAGGCGCGTTATGCGTCGTCAAACAATGCATAAATTCGCTGACGCACTTTTTGCTCATAGAAGATTACTTCCCCCTCACCCCAACCCTCTCCCCCCGCTTCGGGGGGAGAGGGTTGGGGTGAGGGGGAAGAACAACCGTATGCAATTTCCTAACCGGACATGGCTGCCTAAATCCCCCTTTAGAAAAGGGGGGGTTTAAAGTCCCCCTTTGGCAAAAGGGGATTTAGGGGGATTTGGACTATCACGCTCAAGCCCTGCGGCTCCATGGTTCGTTTTCAATCTGCCAGCGCTCGTGCAAAATCTCTGCCGGACACTACTGCCCTGAGCCCGCGACTCCAGGCGACAGGCAGGATAATCCCTCATTTCCACCTATGGCCAATATAGTCTGATATTACCGGACAGCGGCGTACCCGGCAGTTGAAAAAGCTTGAAAAAGCATTGACAAGTAAGCCTGGCGCCGATATATTTTGGATAGAAACCGACCGGTCGGTCTCTTGCCTGGGGGAGTTCACATGTTGTCACTGAAAGACAGGATTATTCATGAGGCCCTGCGCCAATTTTCCAGCAAAGGGTTTATGAGCACCTCCATCAGCGACATCCTGGAATCCGCCGGCGCTTCCAAGGGCGGGCTTTACAATCACTTCAAGAGCAAAGAGGAACTTTTTTTCGCGGCCCTGAGCGAAGCCCGAAAAATCTGGCGGCAGAGAAATCTGGCCGGCCTGAACCACTCCGACCGGCCCCTGGGCAAACTCAAGCAGATTTTGGAAAACTATCGGGATCATTACCTGGCCGACTCGGAAAACTTTCCGGGAGGATGTGTCTTTGTGGCCTTGGCGGTGGAATTACATGACCAGCAACCCCACCTGGCCCGGGAAGTTACTGAAGGCTTCAACAGGTTCAAGGCCATGGTTAAGCGCCTGCTGGACCAGGAACAGGCCGCCGGCAACCTGAGGCACGGGGTTGATCCCGGCATGGCGGCCGAAATTATCTTCTCAGGCATCCTGGGCGCCTGCGTCTCCTACACTTCAGACAAATCAAAGGAGAATCTGGATCACACCATCAACGGTCTGATTGATTTTTTGACCATGATCAGCCTCTGAAAATTTCTTCCAGTAAAAGAGGGCCTGTCTTGCCTTGCGGCAAGGCAGAATATTTTTCCCATCATCAGGGGGACCGGTCGGTCTTATCCTAAAAGGAGGGAGTTTTATGGACTTCAAGCTGTCGGAACGAGAGGAGTTGCTCAGAAAATCGGCGAGAGAATTTGCCGAAAGCGAGATCACCCCCAAAATAGACGCCATGGAAGCAACGGGAGATTTTGCCCTGGACCTTCTCAAACCCATGGCCAAACTGGGAATCACCGGCATCATCGCTCCCCGGGAGTACGAGGGCGTCGGCCTGGGGTATATGGCCCGGACTATCGTCCTGGAGGAAATGGCCCGTGTCTGTGCGGCCGTTTCCATGGCCATGCAGGTGCATCACATGGCCATTGCCGCGCTCAATGATTTCGGCACCGAGGCCCAGAAAAAGAAGTACCTCCCCCCCCTGGCCCGGGGCGAAACCATGGGGTGCGTGGCCATTACGGAGCCTTCCGGGGGTTCCGACATTTTGGGGATGCAATCCACGGCCGCATTGAAAGGCGACACCTGGATCCTGAACGGGAGAAAGTGCTTCATCACCAATTCCCATACGTCCGATTTTTGGCTGGTGCTGGCCAGAACCGGGGAGGGCCCCAAAGGTCTCACCGCCTTCATGGTGGACAAGAACGCCCCCGGGGCCAAGACCGGGCGGGTGGAGCACAAATTCGGTCTCCGGGGCTCCAATACCGGGGAGTTGGTGTTCGACAATTGCGAACTCCCCCGGGAAAGCATCGTGGGCCAGGAAGGCGGCGGTCTGGGGGTAGCCCTGAAGACCGTCAGTGAAAGCGGCAGAACCGGCATGGCCGCGGTGGCCCTGGGGATTCTCCAATCCTGTTACGAAGAGTCCGCCAAATTCGCCAATGAACGGGTCCTCTACGGCAAACCCATCAGCTTCCTCCAGGCGATCAGCTTTGCGGTGGCCGAGATTTACACCGAGTTGGACATGTGCCGGCTGCTGTGCTACCGGGCCAGCTGGATGAAGGACCAGAATATGCGCTTTGATACGGAAAGCGCCATGGCCAAATCTTACACCTGCGATGCGGCGGCGAACTGCGCCAAAAAGGCCATCGAAATTCACGGCGCCTACGGCATCATGCAGGAATACAAGGTCCAGCGTCTCTTACGAGATGCCATGGTGACCATATCCGCCGGCGGCACCGGGCAAATCGGCAAGGTGGTCATCGGCAGGGCGGCACTGGCGCCGTTCCAAAAGAAAGGCTAAGAGCAAGGAACCATGGAGAAAATCATTGTCTGCATCAAGCCGGTCCCGGACCCGTTGGCCTGGGACCGGCTGGCAATGGACCCCGTGACCAAGACGTTGATTCGCGAGGGGATTCCCAGTGTGATCAACCCCTTGGACAAGCAGGCCCTGGAAGCGGCTCTGGAAATAAAAGACGCCTGCGGCGCCGAAGTGGTGCTGCTGGCCATGGCCCCCGTCTCCACCCGGCCGGTTTTGCGGCAAGCGCTGGCCATGGGAGCCGACCGGGCGGTGCTCCTGTCGGACCACTGGTTCGCCGGCTCCGACACCCTGGCGACCTCCCGGATTCTGGCCACGGCCATCGAGCGCCTGGCGCCCTTTGACCTGATTTGTTGCGGCAATTTCACCCTGGACGGCTCCACGGCCCAGGTCCCTTCCCAAGTCGCCGAGCTCTTGGGGATTCCCAATATTATGCACGTCAGCGCCATGGAGTTCAGGCCGCCAGGACCGCTGCTGGTCACCCAGAAGATTGAACCGGGATTGGTCATACTTGAGGCCGAATTTCCTCTGCTGCTCTCTTTCACCAAGGAAGCCAATAAGCCGCGCTACAGTTCCTTTCTCGAAATCCTGGCGGCGGAAACCCGGGAGATCGCCGTGTGGACCAATGCCTACCTGCAGCTGGGCGCCGGGCTGATCGGCTTGGGGGGCTCCCCCACCCAAATGGCCGACCTGCTGATACGCCGCAAGGTGCGCCAGGGCCTACGGCTTGAGGGCAGCCCGGAGGAGATCGCCCGGCTCTTGGCGGACAAAATCAGTCAACTGGGAATAGTGTAAGAGGAAATCGTAGCCTAATGGAAAAATCGCAGATTTGGGTGTTCATGGAGCAGCGGGGCGGAGTATTGCACGAGGTGGGCCTGGAGCTGCTGGGCAAGGCGAGGGATCTGGCCGAGGTCTCGGGAAGTGCGGTGGCGGCCATCATCCTGGGAGCCGAAGTGGCGCCGTTGACCGACCGAATTATCAATCACGGGGCCGATCTGGTCCTGGTGGCGGAGCATCCGGCGCTGGAGACGTACCGCTTATTGCCTTATACCGATGTTTTGACCAGGGCCTGCCGGGAACACCACCCCTCCGTCCTGCTGTTCGGCGCTACCCGCATGGGGGTGGAACTGGCCCCGCGCCTGGCGGCGCGCCTCAAGACCGGCCTTTCGGCCCATTGCATCGATCTGCAGTGGGACGCCAACGGCAACCTCTTGCAAATGGTCCCCGGCTGGGGCGGCGGCGTCGTCGCCACCATCCGGTGTCCGGAACATCGCCCCCAGATGGCCACCGTGATGCCGGGAGTGATGCAAAAGTGTGAATCTTCCGGGAGGTCGGGTCGGGTCATCACCTGGACCGTCGGCGATGACCTGGACGTCTCCGGGCCCAAGGTCCTGGAAATCTGCCGGGAGGAGCCCAAGACCAGGGCCTTGGAGACCGCCGAGGTGGTGATCGCCGGCGGCTGGGGCATCGGGGGGCCGGAAGGCTGGAAACTGCTGGAAGAACTGGCGGGACTTTTGGGCGGCGCGGTGGGGGCCACCCGGCCGCCGGTGGACGAAGGCTGGGCCTCGGAGGAGCAGATGATCGGCCAGAGCGGCAAGACCATCCGGCCCCGTCTCTATATCGGGGTGGGCATCTCCGGCATGTCGCACCATGTGGTGGGGATGGACGGCTCGGAACTGGTGGTGGCCATTAACTCAGACCCCAAGGCCCCCCTGTTTGAGGTAGCCGATATCTGCATCACCGGGGATTTCCGGGAGATTCTGCCCCCATTGCTGGAGGAGCTGCGCCGCCGCCTGGGGGCAAAGCAACCGCATTGAACCCGCCAACACCCGACCCCGGCGGAGGTTGAGGCGATTTTCGATCTCAACCGCTCCTTCCGCCAGTTGGATGAGATTTTTGCCCGGGTGTTTGGGAAGTGAGCAGTGAGCAGCGAGCAGTAAGAAAAGATTGCCGCCCATTTAAGCCCTTGCACCGGCAGGGGCGAGTCGGCCGTGGTCAGATTTGACGGATAATTCTTGCTATTGTAACCATATCGGATGTTTTTTATTTTCGATTAAACCGCGCATACAGAGCAGAAATCCGAAATTAGGATAAACTAGCTTATCCTGTGTGTGGCTATGGGTTTGCAGCTAATGTTGGTAAATGTGTTTCTATGTCTGGGTGAAGTACTTGTTTGCTCGCCGGACTTAAATATTTTTTTAAAAATTATATCCAAAGGATAGACTCATCGTTCATACCAGCTATAAGAAGATTTAATAGCTCAACAAGCCTTCCATGTGTCACTTGTCCTTCTTGAATTGGATTATATCTGATTACATGGACACCAAGCGCAATGGCATCTCGATCAAAAAGGGAATCGAACATTATGCCACGTTGTGTTTTTGGTATGCTTATCGGAAGAAATGCAAAATGATGCGTATGATGAGTAGTTTGAGCAAGGCGGAGCATTCTCCTTACAGCTGGGTCTTTCATTGATGCTCCGATGAAAATGCAAGACGATGTTGCGAAAAACTGTAATTGTACGAGGTTCGACCATGAATGCGGTTCTGCCACATGTTGATGATAGTCAGTTTCGGCTAGAACGAATTGAGTATTAGCGGGGCCACCGCCAAGCGGGAGGAATCCATGAGGGTGATATACTGGTAAAGTTCCGGCGTGAGGTATATGAGGTTCCGCAAAGATTGGCTTATGATCAACTCCCATGCTCTTGAGGCATCTTTCAACAAGATCGTCGTAGTTGTAGTTAATTATCGCTCCAATATTTATTGCAGGGGAGGTACAAAGCTTAACTATGGTTTCAATCAGAATCGATGGTTTGCCAGTATGTCTATCCTCGTTCTCATCATCGTACAGCGCTCTTCTTAAGAGCCACGTCCAATCTATGTTTCGAATACAGTTCTTTATTTGTTGGGCAACTAAGAGAGAATCTCCACCAGCAAAAATCTCCGCAGTCTCAATTGATTCTCTGCTCCAGGCGTACTCATGAGCAAAAACGATAGATAATTTTTTCGGTGGTCTATCAAATGTAATTCGCCCCCCTTCGTGCAAGTACTCCCAGTGATAAAAAAACGCACCGCAAATCCGTCTTAAAAGCTTTCCCCAATCTGGTAGCCCTGCTGATGCTGAAACCCCAGCGCCTAATGATAAGACTAAACTATTCAACTTACAGACTTGCATGAGCTTCAAGAAATTACTTGCACTCCTATCTGGTAAATCCCACAGTGCATTAGGTGGGAAGTGTCTGCTCGATCTTTTGGCCATTTGCCCTCCCGGTTATTCTATGGACCTTTAAAGTTTTGGTCTCTTAAAAATTCATCAGCGCCATAAAAAGGTTCAGCCTCAATTTTAAGTTTACGTACCTTAGCTCTTAAGTAGGGCTGCAAGTCTACTTCCCCAGAAAGTACTTTTCTAAAATCTGCGCCATTCATTAACATGATGCATTTATTGGGATTCTTTCTCGTTCCCAAGCTGTGCTTGGGAACGCCCTTTATTACCGCCAAGCTAAGCTTGGCAATCATTTTCGTTCCCAAGTGCAACTTGGGAACGAGTTGAAAAAAAATTATGCTTGACTGACAAGAAAGTCGCTACATCATTATTTACACCCGCTCAAGTTCACTTCGGCAAGGTCTTTAAAATCCACAACATCTGATATGGACCTGAAATCGTCGATGTCGTTTTCTTGGTCCTCTCTATATATCGCGATGGCTATATCCCAAATCTCAATAGTCATGCGGCGGAACCGGTCGAGTCCTCTGGGTGTCAACTGGTCGACGGTACGGTAGTTCTGTTCATTCTTGTTTTCTCCAAAATGCCGCACTGCTCCGTAATACAAGAGAAAATCCTGAAAAGTGCTGTTCAGGCGGCGTCGCTTTGTCCGGTCAACGCGAGCACGGATAAGGAGGGTGCTCAGTAGGTTTCCGGGTTGACCCATCTTGTCCTTCTCTGGAGACGGGCAGTTTTGCCCGAGCAACTGCGATAGCGAGAGGCCGAGACAGGACAGAATGAATACCAGCTTCTCTCGGAGGCAGTCGACATGGTCAATTCCGTGATCCGCAATTAAATCAACAAGTTTATTCCAATCATTGGCAGCCTTTTGTAGGGAGTATAATTGTAAATTCGTATACTCCGGGCTACCTGTCGAGTCTAAATGGCAGTAGTAGGACATCTTCTTCTCCAATGTGCCGATACTAACTCATAACTCTGCCCAGTAGAATTTATTCAGATTCACATTGCCACAAGGCAAGCAAATTTGTCAAGGAAGGTAAAAAGCCTCAGGCGGGGAATTTTGAGTTCATTGACTTTAAGAAAAGTTAATCAGTCTCAATAGCCCCTATTTTGGAGGGTAGCGATAAAGACTACCTTAGCCAAAATCAACACCTATCAAAAGCTGGGGGAAATTGCCGATATAATCGCCATAGCCAAAAGGGCCAGGAGGGAGGAAGAGATTTTGAGAGGATGCGGTGGAGGAAAGCAAACGTGCGGAAAGGTATTCTGAAAACTTCGTGGTCAGCCGAATCACGGCATGAGGCAAAAATTGGCGGCCGGGGCGGGAGAAGCAGGAATAATCGAGGTTACCGGCTCTATGCTACGCCAGCGACACCTTGATCTGGTCTTCCCGGGGGTTGACGCGGTCCAGGCGCACCAGGACGGTATCTCCCGGAGACAGCTTGACGGTGGCCGGGGCGTTCATGAAGAGCTCCAGCAGGATGTCGGGCAGCATGAGGCGGTAGCGGTGGGGCGTTTTATCCAGCACCAGGGCCTCCAGCTTCTGACCGACCCGGGTCGCCAGGTGTTTCAGGAGCCAGTAGCGCAGCCGCCGGGTTTTCAGTTGCCCGGCCCGACGCATGGCCGGCTCGATGGTGGAGAGGATCTGCTCCAGATCCTCGGGCTGGTAAACCGGCGGGTGGCCGCTCACCACCGCCAGAAGCTGCCGATGGATCACCAGGTCCAGGTAGCGGCGGATGGGGGAGGTGGCAAAGGTGTAGCAGGGCAGCCCCAGGCCCCAGTGAGGCGATGGCGCCAGCTCCATCACCACCCGGCTCAGGCGGCGCCGGTCCTGCCAGAGCTCCAGCAGGCTCTTGTCGTGAGACGGCTGGATGGGCTCCCGGGGGTCGGGTTGCCCCCGGTAGATGGCGGGAACCCCGTGCTCGGCCAGGAACTGGGAGGCCAGGGAATTGGCCAGCACCATGGCCTCGCCCACCAGCTGGTGGCTGGCGGTCTCCTGGTCTTCCACCACCACCTGGATATCGCCCTGGGGGGTAAAAGTGACCCAGACCTCGGGCAACTTGAGCTCGTAGCCACCCCGGGCCAGCCGCCGTTCCTTGAGGCGGCGGGTGAGGCGGAACAGGGTGTCGAGCTGCCGGTCCTGGGTCAGGAGGGCGTCCACCTCATGATAGGTCAGGCGCCGGGCCACCTTAATCAGGCTGGGGACGATCACCCAGTCCTTGATCTCGGCGTCGGCGCCCAGGGTCACGAGGACGCTCAGGGCGAGGCGTTCCTGGTGGGCCAGCAGGCTGACGGTATCTTCCGAGAGTTCTTCCGGCAGCATGGGCAGCCGCCGCTCCGGCAGGTAAATGGAGGTCCCCCGTTCCTGGGCCTCCTGATCCAAAACGGTTTGGGGCAACACGTGCGCCGAGACGTCGGCAATGTGAATCCCCAGGCGCCACCCGTCAGGCACCTCTTCCAGACTCAGGGCGTCGTCGTAGTCCCGGGTGCGCTCCCCATCTATGGTCATGATGTCAAGATGGGTCAGGTCCTGCCGCTGGGCCGCATAACGATCCGGGGGCTGACTCTGGGACAGGTGCCGGGCCAGGACCAGGGCCTCCGGGGAGAATTCCAGGGGCACCTCCTGCCGGTAGAGGTCCAGGTCTTCATCTTCCTGCCACACCCCTAACCGCACCAGCAGGCGAAAGGGGGCCTCCAACGGGTTGAGCCGGGCCTGGTCCAGGAAGGCCTTCCCCTGGGCGAAATCGGGTCCATCGGCTCCCCACAGGGCCATGCGGCGCAACAGTTCCAAGACCCGGGCTTTCCAGTCCCCGGCCGCGGCCTTCTCTCCAGCCCAGACCTTCTCCAGCCAGGCGGCGATCTCCTCCAACTCCTTCTGGCGCTCCAGTTCCCGGAAATGCTGCTCCTGCAGTTGTCCCACCAATTCCGGGGGATTGGGGCTGACCAGGTCGTCTCGCCGCTTAAAAAGAAACCGGTCCTCTCTGAGGCTGCGGCCAGTGGCGGCCACCTGGTCGGGGCTCGTCTGGCCAAACCACAGGTCGGTCATCTCGGCCACCGACACGGTCTGATCCTCGGAAACCAGAAGTTCCCACAGGTCATTCAGGTTGACGGCCGCCTTTAAAGCCTCACGTTGATTGGCAGTGGCTTCCAGATTGCGCAACAGCTCATGGCGGGACAGGGCGGCGACGGGCAGGCGGGGGCCTACGTGCAGAACCCGCTTGGGGGTCAGGGTCATCTCCCGGCTGGTTTGGGTAAGCACATGGAGCCGCTCGCCTTTCAGTTCCAGGACGACGCCCACAAAAATGCGCTTATCTTCGAAGAATTCGACAATATCACCGGGTTCCATAGTGGCCAGAAGGTAACAAAATCCCGGCAAAAGTCAAGGAAGGCCGGCCGGGCTGGTTTGCGGGCGGCAGTTGCCGGTTTGCGGTTATTAAATAATCTTTTGAGGCCCTTGTCGTTACCGTGCCGCCGGTATGATATAAAATTACTTTTATTATCCGGTGATTTGAGCCAAAATAATTGCCACAGCTCATGCTGCGGCAACGTTGGCGTACCACCCGGACTGGCCCTACAACCGGAAGCCTCTTATGCGACTCGCGGTTATCGCCGATATTCACAGCAACAGTGAAGCCCTGGCCAGCGTCTTGGCCCAGCTCGACCGGGAAGGGGTGGAGGCCATCCTGAACCTGGGCGACCTGGTGGGCTACAACGCCAGCCCCAATGAGTGCCTGGAGCTGCTCCAGGGCCGCCAGGTCTGGAGTCTGGCCGGGAACCATGACCTGGCTCTGCTCGACCCTGAACGGGCCCAAAATTTTAATATCATCGCCTATGAGGCCTTGATGTGGTGCCGGCAGCAGCTCCGCCCGGAATTCCTGGAATTTCTGCAAGGCTTGCCCTTGCTCAGGAAGCTGCCGGGCTCATTTCTGGCCTGCCACGGCACCCCCGGGAACCCCGACACTTACATCGCCTACCACTTCCAGGGCAAACGCGTCCTCACCGACTTGTACAAACACTCTGACCTGCGGGTGTGCTTCTTCGGCCACACCCACCGGCGGGCTTTGTGGTACCGGGATATCCGGGGCAAGGTCGCCCTGCGCCAGATTGCCCCGGCATTGATGCAGTTATCCCCGGAGGAACACTATCTCATCAATCCCGGCAGCGTCGGCCAGCCCCGGGACGGCAACCCCGAAGCGGCCTACGCCATCTTCGACGACGCGGCAGCCTCTATTGAGTTCAAGTCTGTGCCTTATGATGTCAGCGGGGCCCAACGCCGCATTCTGGCGGCCGGGTTGCCCCCATATCTGGCGGAGCGCCTGGCCCTGGGAACATAGGGGCGGGTTTTGGGTTTTAGGTTTTTGGGTTTTTTGGCTAATAGCTAACTGCTAATAGCTATTCACAAAGGGGGAAGAGAGAATGGCTTACCAAAAAGAGGGGGTGCTGAAAGACGGCAGCCGGGTCAAGCTGCGGCCCATGGTCAAAGAAGACCGCGACATGCTGCTGCAATTCTTCCAGGGTCTCGACGCCCAAGCATTGAGCTTCCTGCGCACTGACGTGCGGGACCCGGCCGTCATCGATCACTGGGTGAACCACATCGACTATCACCGGGTCTTTCCCCTGGTGGCGGAGGTCGACGGCCGCATCGTAGGGGACATCACCCTCCACATGCGGAAGGTGGGGTGGAAACGCCATATCGGCAATGTGCGGGTGGTGGTGTCGCCGGATTACCAGGGCCGGGGCCTGGGCACCCTGCTGATCAATGAGATCGTCGAACTCGCCGGGGAATTCGGCCTGGAAAAGCTCATCGCCGAGATTCACCTCCAGGCCCAGGGAGCTTTCAACGCCTTCAAAAAGGCGGGCTTTTCCGTCAAGGCGG
>JAUSOZ010000142.1 GCA_030655955.1 Deltaproteobacteria bacterium | reverse complement strand
AGACCTCCTACCAGGTTGCACTCATAGAAGCACGAAAAGCTCACGGTCTGTAGGGGCGCACCCGCGGGTGCGCCCCACCAGAGGGCGGACACATGGGTCCGCCCCTACAGAAGATAACTGACCTGTATGATCGCGGTTTGGTATTAGGGGAAAAGACCTAAAAATCCAGCCGCCATCAAATTAAGTAAATTATACTTGAATCACCGGGAAAATTCACCCGTATATGTTGACCGGACGTGGCATGGAGAAAAGGTTGGGGATCACCCTTGCGCCCCGGGGTGCGAGACTGCGGCCGGCGGGCCGATTGGGGGCGGAGAGAAATTTTTCATGAAGAGAAAGGCGATTCCGGTAATCAGGACCGTGATGAGTGTGGTCAGGAGAAAGCCGTCCTTATAACCGATGAGGGCGATGATGGGCCCCAGGCCGGCGGCGCTGACCATCATGCCCAGGTAGATGGCTGAGTTATAGCCGCCCATGGCGATGGAGCGATGGTCGAGGGGAACGGTTTCGACGCAGAGGGCCGCCACCGACGTGAAGGCCAGGCCCATGCTGATTCCCATGGCCACGGCGCTAAGGATGAAATGGAGCGGCTGGCGGGAGAGCCCGTAGCCGGCGAGAGAGGCCGCCATCCCGAGAAGCCCCCAGACCACCAGGAGGGTACGGTGTTTCACCCGGTCGCTCAGGTGTCCGAAGGGGAGGCGGGAGACGGCGTTCATCACGCCCTGGACGGCAAAGACCAGGCCGATCTGCCCGTAGGTCAGCCCCTGGGCGTGGGCATGCAAGGGCAGGTAGGTAATGAAGACGCCCACCCCGAAGCAGCCCCCGCCGGTGGCCAGCCAGGAGCCCAACAAAGGCCGGTTCTTCGCCACTTCCCGGATGACGGCTCTCCCCATGGCGGGTTGGCTGGGGCTGGCGGGCATAACGTGGCGGGCCCGGGGCAGGAAAAAGAACATGATCCAGAAGGTCACGAAGATACTGAGCCCCGACAGGATAAACACCGGGGTAAAGCCCCAGGCCTCGGCCACGAAGCCTCCGGCTGCCGGCCCCAGGCCCATGCCGACATAGAGCGCCGTGGTGTACCAGCCATAGGACCGGCCCAGGTGGGTGGGCGGCGAGATGCCGGCCACGTATGACATGGTGGTGGGGCCGAAGGCGGCCAGCCCGGCGCCGGAAAACAGGTAGATCCAGAAGAGCTGGTGCGGCGTAGAACTGACGGCCAGGAGAAAGGAAGAGACGCCCAGGATCAGCAGTCCCGCCCCGGCCAGCAGCTTCATGCCCAGGCGGTGGACGACCAGACCCAAGGGCAGGGATAGGGCCCCGGCGGACAGCAGGAAGGCGGCGTTGATCAGGCCCACCATAACCGTATCGGCGCCCAATTCTTGGGCGTAGAGGGGCACCACCGGGAAGCGCATGTAGGTGCCGAAGTAGCACCCGAGGACTACCCCGCAGCAGATCAACAGCAGGACGGCATAACGGGGAGCGGGAACCGGTTCAGTATTCATGGGGGGCAAGGTTTACCGCTGACCAAGGCGAAGAAGGCGCCGGTAGCCGGGACCCGGCGCGCAGTTCAGGCCCCGGCTCCGGAACCGGTGTTAAGCGGGCGGGATGACGACTGGGACCCATCTCCGTCTATATGGGCAAGAATATTCCTCATCCGGCCTGCGTTAATTCGGACACCTTGGTTCTGAGGCGCTTTACCAGTTCGGCATAGCCCGACTCATGGATAATCCGGCTGAACTGAGACCGGTAGTTGCTGATCAGACTGACTCCCTCGAAGACCACGTCGTAGACCTTCCAGGTCCCGGCTTCGTTGAGGAGGCGGTAGTTCAGAGGCATCCGGTCGTTGGCCTTCACCACCACGGTGCGTACTTCGACGCTATCGCCGCTCGCAATCTCGCCTTTATAGTCAATTTTCACCCGCTGGGCGTACTTCTCGATTTTATCGGAGTAGGAGGCCTCCAGCAGTTGGGAGAACAGGGCCACAAACTCCTGGCGCTGGCCGGCGCTGAGTTTGGCCCAGGCGGGTCCCAGGGACCGCTTGGCCATTTCCTGGTAATCGAAGTGCGGGTCAACGATGCTCCTCACTTTCCGATGCTTTTCCTGCTTCCCATAAGAGGGGTTTTGGATGATATCCAGGGATTTTTCAATAATCTGCCGGATAATATCGGTGGGAGGACCTGCCCAGGCCCCAGAAACCCCCACCAGCAGTTGCAGGGTTAATCCAAAAATAGCGCTTCTCATCAACAACCCTATCATGAGATAACTCCTTTACCCTCAAGGCTGGCAGCCTGGCTGCCGGGACCCGGTGGCCGCCGGGGCCAATGCTCCCGCTTGGCCAAGCCGAATCAGGCAGGTAATCGCCGCAGCTTCCCAGAGGGGATTCAATTCTCAGTTAATCAATATAATACCAGAAACCGGCAAGTCAAAGGCCGCTCATATCATGTTCGCTTTGTAGGGGCGGGTTTGAAACCCGCCCCTACCCCATGCACCTACCGGGAGGTGTTCCGCTTCTCCCTGACCCGATAGTGATCCCGCCTCATACCTTGCCGTGAATGTACGTGCCGAGCAGTTCTTCCAGATCGATGCCGGATTCGGTGTTGATGATGGTGCCACCCGGAGGGATGAGCTTTTCAGAACCGCCCGTAGACAACTTGATAAATTTATCCCCGATGATCCCTTTCGTGCGGATGGAGGCGATGGCATCGTCATGAATCTTGAGTCCGGTCTGCATCTTCAAACCAACCCGGGCCTGATTCAAGGGGGTGATCTGGATGGATACGATCCGGCCCACTTCCACCCCGGCTACTTCCACCGTGGCCCCGGTCTTGAGGCCGGAGGCGTTGTCGAAGTTGGCATAGATCTGGTAGCCCTCGCCGTAAATCTCTATCTTGCCCAGATTAATTGCCAGATAAGCCAGGCAAAGCAGGCCTAAGAGGACGAAGAAACCCACGGTCAGCTCCAGATTGGCTCGTTTCATAAGCTTGTTTAGCCCTCCAGAAAATCGACTTCTCCCCGGATAAAACCCTGGACCATCGGGTCAGGATGGTTTTGAATCTCCTCGGGGGTGCCCGCCGCAATAATGCGGCCTTTGTGGAGCATGGCCACATGGTGGGCCACGCTAAAGACCTCGGGAAGGTCGTGACTCACCATTAAAGCCGTATAGCCGCTCTCTTGATGGGTCTTGGTGATCAGATGAAAGACGGTGTTGGTCATGGGCGGGTCCAGCCCGGTAACCGGCTCATCATAGAACATGATCTCCGGCTCCTGAATCATGGCCCGGGCCAGGGCTACCCGCTTTTTCATGCCACCGCTCAGTTCGTCGGGAAACTTGGTTTCCACTTCGGAAGAAAGTGACATCTGGACCAGGCGTTCCCGAACCCGTTTGGCGATCTCGGTTTCGGTGAGCCGGGTTTTTTCCCGCAAGGGGAAGGCGATATTTTCAAACACATTCAGGGAGTCGAACAGCGCCCCGCCCTGAAACAGCACGCCGAAACGCCGTTTGAATTCCCGCAACTGGCGGCCTTTCAGCAGTGACATATCCTGGCCGTCGATGATAATCTGGCCCGAGTCGGGTTTCAACAGGCCGATAATATGTTTCAGGAGCACGCTTTTGCCCACCCCGCTCTTGCCGATCACCACCGTAATCTGGCCGGTGGGCATCGTGAGGTTGATGCCGTCCAGGACCTTGTGGCCGCCAAAGGATTTGGTCAGGTTGACGATTTTTATCATGGTTTACATAAAAAATGAGGTGAGAACATAGTCCCACACCAGGATCAGCACCGCGGACAAGACTACGGTCTGGTTGGTGGCTTTGCTCACGCCCGCGGCCCCGTGTTGGGTGTTGTAGCCCTTGTAGCAGGCCACCAGGATGATGGTGAGGCCGAACACCAGGGATTTGACGATGCCGCCGTAAACATCCAGGGGCACGACGCTCCGGACCATGCCGGAGAAATAGGAGCCGGAGCTGACCCCCAAAAGGATCACGCCGACGAGATAGCCGCCCAGGATGCCCACCACGTCGAAGATGGCGGTGAGCAAAGGCACCGCGATGACCCCGGCCAGCAGTTTGGGCATCACCACATATTGGATGGGGTTGACGGCCATGGTGTCCAGGGCGTCCAACTGCTCGGTGATCCGCATGATGCCGATTTCGGCGGTGACTGCGGACCCGGCCCGGGCCGAGACCATGATGCCGGTGAGCACCGGTCCCATCTCCCGGATCAGGCTCAAGGCCACCGCCGAACCCAGGGCTCCTTCGGAACCGTACTGTTTCAGGGTGTAGTAGCCCTGCAGGGCCATGACCATGCCCGTAAAGGCGCCGGTGAGCATGACGATCAGGGTGGATTTGACCCCGATTTGATAAATTTCCTGCAGGAGCCGGCGGGGCCGGAAGGGCGGCACCAAGGCCAGGCCCAGACCTTCCAGGAGGAAGATTATCATGGCCCCGGCTTCTATGACGATATTTAACGAGCGTTGTCCCAACTGACGGACGAGGTTGGCCATATTGCATCCAGATAAAAAGTTAAAGTAAACAATTAAAGCAAAAACCGCGAAAAAGCAAGAGCGAAAGCCAACGCCTCCTTGAACGCCAGGCCGAAACCGGGGCGGGATGTGGCGGAGACTACAGACAGGGAGCGGTTTTCCCCAGAATCGGCGCGCTCTACCAAAAGCGGCGCGGCAGGCCTCACCTCACGTCTGCCCTGATGCTCTTGTCGGAAAAACTCGCCGAAAGGATAAAATCATTGACGGCCCGAACAACTCTGATTAACATTAAGGCCAAGATTGGGACCTCTGCGAAAGTCTCTATCGTTATTCTCTTCAATCAAAATGTGGCGTAGGCGGCCTCGCCGGCGCATAAATAAAGTATGGACAGCCGAGGGCGGCTATCCTACATGAGACTTTCGCAGAGGTCCAAGATTACTAAGCGTTCAGGCCCGTTATCGGGCAGAGTATTTGGCAATGGAGGGGGAGCAGTGATCAGAGTAGCTATCAATGGCTTCGGGCGTATCGGCCGGTGTCTCACCCGGCTCATGGCTGCCACCGATAAGGACCTGGAATTGGTGGCCATCAACTCCCGGGCCGATATCGCCAGGGATATTCATCTCTTTAAATATGATTCGGTCCACGGCCGGTTTCCGGGTACTGTGGCCGCGCACGGGGAAAATTTCATCATTAATGGCCGGGAAATACGGGTCACCCGGATTCTGGACCCGGAAGGCCTCCCCTGGAAGGAGTTGGGGGTGGATATCGTCCTGGAATCCACCGGCGCCTTTCGGGACCGGGCTTCCAATGAAGGGCACCTCAGGGCCGGAGCCCAACGAGTTATTCTGGGCGCCCCCGGGAAAAAGCTCGACGCTACCTTTGTCTATGGGGTTAACCACACAGACTTCGACCCGGCCCGCCACCGGATCTTCTCCAACGCCTCTTGCACCACCAACTGTCTGGCGCCGGTGGTAAAAGTGCTGTATGACGCCTTCGGCTTCGAGTACGGCCTGATGACCACCTGTCATTCTTATACTATGGATCAGCGCCTCCTGGACGGCTCCCACAGCGATTATAGACGGGCCCGGGCCGCCTGCCTGTCCATGATTCCCACCTCCACCGGCGCCGCCCGGGCGGTCACCGAAGTTATGCCGGCCCTGGCTGGCCGGCTGGATGGTCTCTCCGTCCGGGTTCCCACGCCCAACGTGTCACTGGTGGACCTGGTGGCCACGGTGACCCGGCCCACCTCCAGGGAGGAGGTAAACCAGGCCTTCGTCGAGGCCGCGGCCGGGACATTAGCAGGGGTCTTGGATGTGTCCTTCGAGCCCCTGGTGTCCACGGACCATAACGGCTCCGGCTTTTCCGCCGTGGTGGATGCCGAACTCACCAACGTTATGGGCGGGACCCTGGTGAAAGTGATGGCGTGGTATGATAACGAGATGGGTTTTGCCCACCGGATGCTGGACCTGGCGTCGTACGTCGGCCGCCACGTGGTATAATCTGCAAGCAAGAGGAGCTGCCTGTG
This sequence comes from Deltaproteobacteria bacterium, assembly GCA_030655955.1. Taxonomy (GTDB): domain Bacteria; phylum Desulfobacterota; class Desulfobaccia; order Desulfobaccales; family 0-14-0-80-60-11; genus 0-14-0-80-60-11. The sequence goes on along the minus strand of JAUSOZ010000142.1, from coordinate 6,373 downwards.
AAATTTCTTGATGAGATTGATATCAAGGGAAAGACCCTTTTCATCCGGGTGGATTTCAACGTCCCTCTGGACCAGAACCGCAACATTACCGACGACACCCGCATCCGGGCCGTGTTGCCCACTATAAATTATTGTCTGGAAGGCGATGCCAAGGTCGTCTTGGCGTCTCATTTAGGAAGGCCCAAAGGCCAGAAGGTGGAAGCCTTCTCCCTGGCGCCGGTGGCCCGGCGGCTGGCGTACCGGTTGCACAAGAATGTCAAGCTGGCGCCTGATTGCATCGGCCCGGAAGTGGAGCAGCTCAAGGCCGAAATGAAGCCCGGAGATGTGCTCCTCCTGGAAAACCTGCGCTATCACCCCGAGGAAGAGAAAAACGACCAGGATTTTGCCCGGGAATTAATGAAAGGCATCGACGTCTACGTGGACGACGCCTTCGCGGTGGCCCACCGGGCGCATGCCTCGGTGGAAGCGGTCACCCATTTTGCCCCCATCTGCGTCGGGGGTTTCCTGATGCGGGATGAGGTGCATTATTTTCACCGGGCCATGGAAGACCCGGCCCGGCCCCTGGCGGCCCTCATCGGCGGCGCCAAGATCTCCGGCAAGCTCACGGCCCTGAAGAATCTCTTGCAACACGTGGACAAGATGATCATCGGCGGAGCCATGGCCAACACCTTTCTCAAGGCCATGGGCTATGAAGTGGGCAAATCCCTGGTAGAGGACAGCCTGCTGGACGCCGCCAAGGAGACCATGGCCGAGGCCTTGCAGCGGAACGTCAAATTCTATCTGCCGGTGGACTGCGTGGTGGCCGACCGGCTGGATAAGCAGGCCGAAACCAAGATCATCCCGGTGCAGGAAGTGCCCAAGGACTGGCTCATCGCCGACATCGGGCCGGCAACGGTGACGCTCTTCGGCGAGGCCCTGCAAAACGCCAAAACCATTGTCTGGAACGGCCCCATGGGGGCCTTCGAATATGACGCCTTCAGCCGGGGCACCATGGCCATGGTCCAGAAGGTGGCGGATTCCTATGCCCTGACCATCGTGGGCGGCGGCGACACCGACGTGGCCCTCCACAAGGCCGGGGACTTCCAGAAATTTTCCTATGTCTCCACCGGCGGCGGCGCCTTCATTGAACTGTTGGAAGGCAAGAAATTGCCGGGAATCCTGGCCCTGGAAGCCTGGTCCGAGAGGAATCAAGATGGCTAAGCGGCAACCTTTCATCGCCGGAAACTGGAAGATGCATAAAACCCTGGCCGAGGCCGGGGCTCTGGCCCGGGAGATCCGGGACGGGGCAGCCCCGGGCCGGCGGGCCGAGGTGGCGCTGGCGCCGCCCTACACCGCCCTGGCCGCAGTGGCCGCCGAGCTGGCCGGGTCGGACATCCGCCTGGCCGCCCAGGACACCTTCTGGGAGAAACAGGGCGCCTATACGGGCGCCATCTCCGCCGCCATGCTGGCCGATGCGGGCTGCTACTACGTCATCGTCGGGCATTCCGAGCGGCGTCAGCTCTTCGGCGACACCGACGCCAGCGTCAACCGGAAGCTCACCGCGGTCATCGCGGCCGGGCTTATCCCCATCCTGTGCGTCGGTGAGACCCAAGCGGAGCGCGCCGCGGACCAGACCCTCCAGGTGGTGCGGCGCCAGCTCGAAGGAGGCTTGGGGACGCTGAAACCCACCACCGGCACTGGCCTGGTCATCGCCTACGAGCCGGTGTGGGCCATCGGCACGGGGCTTACCGCCACCCCGGAGCAGGCTCAGACGGTGCACCACTTCATCCGCAGCCTGCTGCGGGAGTTTTTGGGGCCCGTGGCTGAAGCCATCCGCATCCAGTACGGCGGCAGCGTCACCCCGGACAACGCCGCTACCCTCCTGGCCCAGCCGGATATCGACGGCGCCCTGGTGGGCGGCGCCTCCCTCAAACCCGAGCTGTTCCTGCCGATCATCCAAGCGGCGGGATAGGGGTTGGCTTTTTCCGGCCTCTAACCCCGGCCTTAAGCCGATTTTTTGGGATATAAGAAATATATTATATTGGGCCAAGATTTTCCCCTTGCAATTTATAATATCTTTGTTATATTATGGGTAATTATTGGACATTTAAGGTTTTTATCGACGAAAGGGGAATTGATGTCATAGACAAATGGCGGACTGATTTGCCCCAAGGGGACAAGGCAAGGATTAGAATACGTTTAGCTTACATGAAGACGATAAAAATTTGGGACGCGCATCTTGTTAAAAAACTTCAAGGCAAAAAATATGATCCTATTTATGAAATTCGGATTAGTGGCAACAAGGTCGAATATCGACCTTTAGGCTTTTATGGTCCTGGCGAAAAAGACTTTACTTTGGTAATTGGAGCACGGAAAAAGAGCGGAAAAAGGGGGAAACCCAGTTGGGAACCACCTGAGGCACGAGAAACGGCCAAGAGAAGGTACGAATTGATTCAAAAAGACAATAATAAGTATATAGGTGAATACAATGAAGATCAGCAAAAGATTAATAGCTGAACTGAAAAATAAAGAATATAGGGACGCTTTTGTATCAGAACATATTGATACAGGTATACCTTTTCAGGTTCGGGCACTGCGAGAACAGAGGGGGTTGACTCAAAAAGAATTAGCTGAACGTGCAGGAATGAAGCAAGAAAGGATCTCTGCGATTGAGAATCCTAACAATAAAAACGCATTTACATTATCGACATTAAAGCGATTAGCATCTGCTTTTGATATAGCTTTAATAGTTAGATTTTCTCCAATAAGCCAATTGGTTGATTGGGAACTCAAACTCTCTCATGAATCATTACAGGCAGTAAGTTTTAGTGAAGACCCTTATTTCAGAGAGACGGAAGAGGCGGCTAAACAAGAATGCAATACTGCCTCCTCGCAACCCGAACCTTCAATTTTTTCTTTTGTTGGTAGTGGCGGATTTCGCCTTGGAGGAGAAGGAAAATTAGATGTGTTTTATCCCTCTCAGGCTCCATCATCTGATTTGCCACAAGCTCTCTCCCCACAACCCGCCAAAACAAATTTATATAATTTGGGAGAACGCAGACAAAAAACCCCTGGAATAATGGAAAAATTGCAAGAAGATATGAAAATGTCAACAAAAACAGCAATGGCAGGAGCAAGATGATGAAATTACAATCAGTTCAGCGGGCGCGGTCTATTTGGCTTGTCAATTTAGTTGATCTTAATCCTCGTGGTCGTAATATATTATCTTTAATTGCCCCAGTAATTGCAAAATATAAATTTATGCAATTTCCTGCTAAGCCTGAAGAACTTGATTTGAGTAAGGGTATCAATTTTGTTGGGGGAAGTTTTCAAAAAGACCCACAAAATGATATCGCCATTGATCTAACTATTTTTAATGATGGCTTTATTGCGGACACACGATCTTCTACTGAGGATTCAGATGCCTTTCTTGAAGAATTTTTTTCTTGGATTGCTATAGAATTCTGTTTGGTTCCATACAAAGAAATTCTCAGGTCGAGAGTTTATGTTAGCGAATTATGGGTTGAAACCGATAAATCATTGAATACTCTCAACCCTAAATTAGAGAATTTTGCGAAGCGTCTAACTTCATTAATTGTAGGTCATAAGCACCACCCCATTTCGTTTGAAACCTATGGTATTTCTTTCTGGACTAATCCAACCGTAACCCTTCCCCCAGGCCCCTTCAAATTTGAAAGGGCAGAAGGTGTTCCTTTTAATGAAAACCGTTATTATTCGACTGCTCCCCTTCAAACAGACGTTCACCTAGAAATGCTTGAAGAATTAGAAAACATCCTCAGCAGTTAAATCGCCTCGTTTTGGCCTGATTTTAATCCTGGCGATTTTAGAAAATCCCCTGGCGGACGCCGAAAAGGCTTGCACCCGGGCGGGGTTTTTCCTATATTATACAATTGATATGCATACCATCGTCGTTATCATTCATGTGATCGTATCGCTGGCTCTGGTCTCCATCGTGCTCCTGCAGCACGGCAAGGGCGCCGGCATCGGCGCGGCTTTCGGCGGCTCAAGCCAGACGGTCTTCGGCTCCACCGGGGCCGCCCCGTTCCTGGCCAAGCTCACCGCCATCGTCGCCATTCTCTTTATGTGCACCTCTCTCGGCTTGACCTTTATGGGCCGGCAGCAAGCGCCCTCGGTGATGGAAGGGGCGGGGAAACCGGCGGCTACCCAGCCGGCCCCAGCCACTCCGGCAACTCCGGCGCCGGCAGCTCCGGTCCAACCAGCTTCGCCGGGACCGGCCGCACCCCCAAGCAAATGATCACCCACGTGCCGAAGTGGTGGAACCGGTAGACACGCCATCTTGAGGGGGTGGTGGGGAATACCCGTGCGGGTTCAAATCCCGCCTTCGGCACCATATTAATGATTTAGGCGTAATCTCAATCGGTTACGCCTTTTGTTTTGTCCTTCCGTCTACAATGTGCCCACATTTTTGCCCCCACACAATCCCCTAAAAGCCAACAGGATGAGCAACCATGCGGGAGTATGGCGTGGGCGTAAAGGATCACCATTGCGCCAGTGGGGTGATCTTCATCTCCAAGAACTCTGGCCCCGTTTCCCCGGTCAACGGGGTCAGTTCCACCGCCAGGCGCAGGTTTTGCACTTCCTGCAAATGGATGGCCAGCTTGGAAACGCCCCGGTTTTCCGCCTGTCCCATAGGGTGAGGGGATAAGGGGCCGGGCCGGGCTGATAATAGCTTGAAAACCGCCTCCGGGGGGGAAAGGATGCGGGCAGCCAGGCGCTTACCCCCAAGAGATAGATAGGCCGTCCGGTTATCCGGGCTCAGGCGGACTTCGGCCGCAGTATGCAAGGACCACAGCACTTCGACCGGTTTTTCGGCCTGGATTTCATCCTGAATCAGGACCTGCCGGCGGCTCACGAGGGACAGGCCCCGCCAGACTCGCTGCGCCTGGCGGGCATAGGCGGGGGTTAAATCGGCGATGGCCAGGGATAAGTCCGGGGCGGAGCCAAACCGGAAAATGGCCGCGGACGCTTCCGGGTCCTGGTCCGGGCCCGAGCCGGGGTTGAGGACCAGGGTGTTATGTCCTTCGGCTCGCAAGCGGTAATAATCCCACCGGTTCCGGTCGAAATAGCCGGACAGGTTATAGTCGTCCCCCCCCAGGTCCAGGGCCCAGCGGACTCCCTGGGCCTCCAGGATAAAACTCCCCAGGTCCAGGTGGCTGTGACCGGCCCGGTTGTCCCCAGCTTTAAAACCCACAAAGATGGCCTGGGGGTCGTCCCAACTGCTGCGGAAAGTGGCGACTTCCACCCCCCGGAAGTATCGGTCCAGGGGGAGGCCGGCCTCCCGGGGGCTTAGGCTCTGGGTTGAAAACCATAAAAGGTCCAGGGGGTGGACCTTATTGATGCGGCGGGCATACCAGGCAAAAACCGGCTGCTGAAATGTGCGTGCCAGCCAAAACATCTGGGCGGTCCAATAGATAAGGTCGTCGGCATCGGCATAGTTAAAGGTGCGGTCCCGAGGACCGGTTACATAAATCGGAAAATACCCGGTGGCCTCATAGCCGGGCGCCTCTGCCAGACCGAAACCGCGGCCCAGCGCGGTTTCCAGGCCAGCCAGGAACAGGGTGTGGTAGAAGGTGGCGTAACCCCAGTACAGGGGCCCTTCGTAACAGGCCCCATCGGGGGCGAATTTGGCCAGAGCTCGGGGCAAAGATTGAAGGGCCCCCTGCAGCACCTGAGCGGCCAACTCCGGACACGTCTCGAAAACGGCCAACGCTCCCAGGCCGAGGCCGCCGTTGCAGACCTGATTCCAGTTATAAGGATCCTTCACCCACCAGCCGAATTTCTCGGTGCCCTGGTAGGCTTGCAGGCCGGGCTTGAGCCCTTTATCTCTGATGGCCTGGGCCAGGACGGTCCGCTGCTCCGGCGACCAGGTGTCGTAGAGCCAATCGTAGGCAATGGCAAAGGCATGCGTCATCTCGGCGGTATCCAGAAAGTGATCGGGGTGCCAGTCGGGAAACCGGGCGGCCGAGTCCAATTCCTGCCAGAGGCGCTGGGCATAGCGGTTACCGCCCTCCAGCCGCTGGAGGAAGGCCAGGAGGTAAACCCGCCGCAACACGGTCCGGCTTGCTTCGAGAATCACCCCCTCGCGCCCTTTGGTCTGATAGCGACTGGGCAAATCGCCAAGAATTTTCTGACCCTCCTGCCGCAGCTGGTCATACCATCGCCGGGCCAAGTCATTTTCCCGGATGAGCTTTTTCACCCGAGCAAAGTCATCCGGCGTCACCAGAAGGCGGGGATGCGTCTTTTTGAGCTGAGTTTCCAGAAAAGGTTGGCTGGGGATAAGCGGATTAAGGACTGGGGCCTCAGCCTGGCCCGGAGAGGTTGAATAGGCCAATAATAAGACAACCAATACGAG
>JAUSOZ010000137.1 GCA_030655955.1 Deltaproteobacteria bacterium | reverse complement strand
TCCAGCCGGTGGGCGGCGGCAAACTGAGTGACAATTTTTACTTCATACATATTATTTCTGGCTCCCTTTGAGGGTACGGAGCCGGGTTTCCATGCGGGCGACGAAGGCTTTCAGGTCGCTCTGCAATGCTGCCAGTTCTTTGTGGCGCTTGGCCATGATAGTTTGAAATGCCTGCAGCCAAAACTCCAGGAGCGCCAGTTCGCGCTGCCGCAGTTCTTCTTCCACCCGGTTTTTTAATTGTTTGATCAGAGCTTCGTCCATATTACCCCTATTATTGACTACCTCAAAAGCGTTATCCTGTCAATTATTCGGCTGATCATCCGAAAAAAATTATGGGGGAGCCCGGCCCACCCTACCGGATTATTTCCCGGTTAAAGCGTGAAATACCGGATCGGCCAGCGATGTTTGCGGGCCCTGAGCTTCAAGCGCCAGGACGGGTTAACCGCCACCGGATGCCCGATGGAATGGAAAAGATAGGAATCCTGGATATGGTCCCCATAGGCGTAAGCCTGGGATAAATCAAAGCCATGCGTCAGGGACAGGTCCTGAAGCAGCCGCAATTTATTGGCCCCCCGGGGGTGAAGGCCGGTGATGGCGCCGGTAAAGTGGCCGTTTCCCCGCTGCAACTCGGTGGCGATGAGCCAATCCGCTCCCAGTTCCTCCTGTAAGGGCGCCAGGAGCAGGGCCAGGGAGCCGCTCAACAGGGCAATGGCGTGGCCCTGGGTCTGATGCGCCAGGACACAGGCCAGTGCCGCCGGGCTCAGCCGGGGTGCGATGTCTTCCCGGTAGCACTGCCGGGCCAGGCGGACCACTTCCTCCACCGGCAGTCCCTGGAGGTAACTTTTGTCCTGGAACCGGCCCCGGAGCCGGCAAGCGGCCCGACCGAGGTAAGCCAGGGCCCGGGGCAGGCTGAGCCGCCGCTGTTGCACCAGATACCGGAAAAAGAGCCGCTCGGTGTAACCCTGAACCAGAGTTTGGTCCACATCGAAAATGGCAACCACCCGGCTCATATCGTGCTCCGGCGGCCAGATTCCGGCGTCGCGGAGTCAGGCCGGTTGGTTCCGGCCCTGAAAAGGATGCGGCCATCCTGGATTACCGGGAGGCCGCGAATGAGGCACAGCGCCGCAGTAAAATATATAAGGCTTTGATTTAACGGATGCAAGGTGATCAGAATGGTTGGGTCCTTGATAGCCAAGGCCCAGGTGAGGTAAAGGAGACCGAAAATCACGCCCTTGGCCAGGCCGTAGAGCGCCCGCATGAAGCGGGAAGCCACCAGGAAGCGCCCCACGGGGGAGTACATCATCCCGAAACCCGATTTCCCCCGGGCCAGGGCCGCGCTCCGGATACCGTCCACGATGAAGGAGCGGACTAAAAAAACTATGGGGACCCACAAAGGCACCAGCCCCAGGTACATGAAGGTGATCCAGAGGATATTTTCCACGGACCGGTCCAGGGCGATGTCCAACACCGCCCCAATTTCGGTAACCTCATGGCGCAGCCGGGCCACGTAGCCGTCAAACCAATCCAGGAGAAACAGGACGATCAGCAGCCCCAGGCCAAGAAGCCGCACCCCGAAACTGGGGACAAACAGGAGACCCACCACGATCAACAACAGCGGTAGCCGGGCCAGGGTAATGAGATTAGCCAGAGACATTTTGGGGTTCCATCGTCATGGGGGAGGTAAAGAAAAGGTACCAGAATAATGTAATTCTTACAAATTTATCTCAACCGGCACGCAACCGGGACCGGTGAGTGCGAGAGGTTCACATTGACCTGACCCGAAAGAGCTTTTTTGTCCGCTGGTTTTGTGTTATGGTGAATTGGCCCGATAATCAGGCCGATATCCCCAGCCAAGGTAGGCCTCCAGATGACCTACAACCGTTCGGATCATCCCGAGACCAACGAGATGATCGGGCAAAGATACCTGATCGTGCGCCAGCTCCGGGAAGAACCCTGGGGCGGGGTGTGGCTGGCTCAAGATAATATCCTGAGGACCGAGGTCAGCCTGAAGCTCCTGGCCCGGGACGCCCCGGAGTGGGCCGCGGCCCGGGACATGTTTGAACACGCCGCGATTGCCGGACTGAAACTGCGCCATCCCCAAATCCTGGGGGTTTTCCACGTCGACAAGGCCGAAAAATTTCTCTACCTGGTGGAGGAGCCCTTTCCCGGCGACAGCTTGATGGCCCAATGGGTCCGGCAAGAGCGCTTCAGCCTGCCGCAGGCGCTGCACCGGCTGGAACTCCTGACCCAGGCCCTGGCCTTCGCCCACCAGCAGGGGGAAGTGCACCAGTTTCTCAGCCCCCTCAATATCCTGCTCCAGGGGGAAGACCTCCGTCTGGCCAATTTTGCCTTCGCCCCGGCCTATGGCGATGAGCCGCAGCATCTGGAGCTCAGGGCGTATGTACCGCCGGAGGTCATAAACGGCGATCGGCTGACGCCGGCCGGCAACGTGTTTTCTCTGGGGGTGCTGGGTTTCCGGCTGGTGGCCGGCAGCCTGCCCTATCCCCTGACCTTTGATGAACCCTTTCCCTATCGTTTGGAATACCCCCCGGCGGACCTGGAGGAGATCCCCGTTCCCCTGCAGAACGTGCTGCTGCGGTGCCTGGCGGAGGACCCCGAAGAGCGGCTGCCCCATGCCGGCGCCCTGGTCAGCCAATTGCACCAGGCCCGGGAACTCATGCACGGGGTTGCCAAGCAATCCGCCGCCTGGCGGCCGGAAAAATCCCGGCGCCGCTGGCAGCCCCTGGCTCAGGCGGGGCCGCAGTTGAAAAAAGTCTGGGAGCAGGGCCTGCCGCACGTCCAAAAGGTTAGGGATGCGGCCAAAAGTCACTTAAACACCCTCAAGCTGCTGCCCCGGCGCCTGCTGTGGGGCGTGGGCCTGGCCGTCCTGACCGTGGCCCTCATCATCTTCGGGGTCAAGGTAGGGTACCAGCCGGCCTCGAAGCCTCCACCTGTCACGGTGACGGCGCCGAAGCCTCATTCGGCCACGGTGGCGGCACCGGTCGCCCTCCCGCCGACGGGCGGGGGGCCGCCCTTGATGGAGAGCGGCGAGGCCGGGGCCCCCGGGGGGCCGAGCCCCGCGGCCAGGCCGGCTGCGGGCCCGGTTCAGGCCCACGCCACCTTAGCCAGCCCGGGTGCCAAAGACCAGCGCTATCTCCTGGTGGTCGCCACCTACAACACCATGAAGCCGGCCGAGGCCCTCCAGCAGCGCCTCCGGGCCAAGAACCAAAGGGCCGTGGTCAAAATCCAGAAGGCCGGGAACAAGTTACAATACCAGGTCCGGGTGGGCCCCCTTACCGGCGCCAAGGCCGCTGAGGACGCGGCCAACCGCATCAAGACCCTGGTAAAGATCACCCCCAAAGTCGTGAAACTGGCGTCTAAAACCGCCGGCAGAAAAAAAGTCAGGAGGCCATCCCGATGAATCCCCCGGTCATGACCACTTCCTTAACGGGGCTGGGTCCCCGGCACCAGGGCAAGGTGCGGGACATTTACGACCTGGGGGACAAACTGCTCCTGGTGGCCACGGACCGGATGTCCGCCTTCGACGTGGTGATGGCCGAGCCCATCCCCGACAAGGGCCGTATCCTGACCCAGTTGTCCGCCTTCTGGTTCCGGCACCTGGCGGACCTGACCCCCAATCACCTGGTGAGCCTCAAGGTGGATGAGTTTCCCCCGGCCTGCCGGGTTTTTAAAGACCTGCTCGAAGGCCGCACCATGCTGGTGCACAAGTGTAAACCCCTGCCGGTGGAGTGCATCGTCCGGGGTTATTTGTCCGGTTCCGGTTGGGCGGAGTACCGGAAGTCCGGCGCCATCGGCGGTTTGGCTCTGCCCCCGGGGCTGGTGGAATCCCAGAAGCTGCCGGAGCCCATCTTTACCCCCTCCACCAAGGCCGAACTGGGCACCCACGACGAAAACATCGACTTTGCCACCATGGCGAGCCAGATCGGGGCGGCACTGGCGGCCAAGGTCAGGGACCTGAGCCTGGCGATCTACCGCCGGGCCCTGGCCTGGGCCGAGCCCCGGGGCATCATCATTGCCGACACCAAGTTCGAGTTCGGCCTGGCCGATGGCACTGACGGAAAACTTCTGCTCATCGATGAGGTCCTGACCCCGGACTCCTCCCGCTTCTGGCCCCAGGAGGACTACCGGCCCGGCGGCCCCCAAAAGAGCTACGACAAGCAGTATCTCAGGGATTACCTCGAATCGCTGGGCTGGAACAAGCAACCGCCGCCGCCGCCCTTGCCCGCGAACGTCATCGCCGATACCCGGACGCGTTACCTCCAGGCCTTGCAGAGCCTCACCGGCGAAGAGTTGGGTTAAGAGTTGCGTCTGCCTTGTGCACCCGGCGCCGCGGTGCCCTCGGGCCCACAGGGTGCCGAAGCCGGATAGATCATCAGTGAAGCCTGCCTCCCGATATATCCTCAAGGGTTTTTTGTACGGCGCCGCGGTGGGGGTGGTAGCGGGGCATCCGCTGTTCATGGTGGCCCATCACCTGCATGAGTATTTTGGCAGCGAGGCCCCCCTGCGGGTGACG
>JAUSOZ010000134.1 GCA_030655955.1 Deltaproteobacteria bacterium | reverse complement strand
TTTAAGCTGGCCTTCATCCGCCATCCGGAGTATGAGTTCTTCAGCCGGAACAGCGTCCACTGGCAGGCCAACGTCTCCTGTGCCGACTGCCACATGCCCTATATGCGGGTCGGGGCCAACAAGATCTCGGACCATAACGTCATGAGCCCGCTGAAAAATGACTTTAAGGCCTGTCAGCAGTGCCATACGGAATCGCCCCAGTGGCTCAGGAGTCAAGTCCTGGCCATCCAGGACCGCACCATTTCCCTGATGAACCGGGCCGGCTACGCCGTGGCGGTGGCCGCCAAGCTCTTTGAGATCGCCCACAAAGCCCAGGCCGAAGGCAAGAAGCTTGACCAACCGCTCTACGACCAGGCCAAGGATCTCTACCTGGAGGCCATGTACCGGGTGATCTATATCGGGGCCGAAAACTCCATCGGCTTTCACAATCCCACCGAAGCCGGGCGCATTTGCGGCGACGCCATCGCCATGGCCATGAAGTCCGATGGGCTGCTGCGCCAGGCCCTGACCAAGGCCGGGGTGGAAGTGCCGGCCAACGTCAACCTGGAGCTGGCCAAATATCTCAACAAGCGGGGCGTCAAGCCTTTGAATTTCAAGCCGGAATTCGAATTTAAAGATCCCTTCGGCATCCAGCCGATGTTGACGCCGGATAGCTCCCTGGGCAAATAGGGGCAACCGCATGAAATACCCGGTTCTTTTGCTGTGCTTGGGTTTGCTCGGCGGCGTCGCCCTGGCCCAGGGTCAGGGCGACGCCACCCAACGGGGCCAGGCGGTCTTTGAGGACAATTGCGCCCAGTGCCATCGCAGCAATGGCGAGGGGCTCCCGGCCACCTTTCCGGCCTTGAATAAGAACCCCTTTGTCCTGGGTGAGCCCTCGCCGGTGATTGCCACCGTCCTCAATGGGCGCAAGGGTGCCCTGGGGCGCATGCCGGGCTGGAAGGATACACTGGACGACCAGCAAATCGCCGCGGTGGTCACCTACCTGCGCCAGGCCTGGTCCAACCGGGCCGCCGCAGTCACTGCGGCCATGGTAGCGGCCACGAGAAGCAAGTGATATTGTTGCGTTCTGTCCTCTTACACCTCTCATAACTGAGTTGGGCTCAAAAGGCTATTTTCTGTAGCCGCAGGCTAAAGCCTGCGCCTGCACAGGCTGGAAAGCCTGTGCCACCATTTGGTTGCATTTTGGTATCATCAGGGGAAGGGCCGAAAAGCCGGTGGGAAGCCTTTCCGGCCCTCACCGCAATTGCTTTTTCAGAAGTCATGGTGCGCGGTGCGCACCCTACATGTCTCAATGTGATATACTCCCAAAACAACCCATGCGGGCAGGCCCACAGGCGCACGGCCCCGGTTGTTTAAAGGAGTAATCCACTGCGATGCACCCCCGTCTTTGGCGAGTATGGACCGGTATTGTCCTGGCGCTGATGCTCCTCGCGACCATGCCGGCCTGCGGAATCCGGCAGTTGGCCCGGGGGGAGATTCAGCCCCCCAAGGTGAGCTTTCAAGGCCTCAAAATCTATCCGCCCACGGCCCGAGGCTGGCCTCTGGGCGCCAGGCTGCTTTTGGAGAATCCCAACCCCCAGGCCGTAAACCTCTTGGGGTATGATTACCAGTTGTGGATCGAAGGCAAGAGCGTGGCCCAGGGAACCAGCCAGCAAGCGGTAAATCTCCCGCCCCTGGGGCAGACGGTGGCAGAGGTCCCCATCATGGTGCAATTGCCTGCGGTTATGGAGCTCTTGCCCCAGTTCCTCCCCATGCTGCAAAAGCAGCAACAGCAACGCCAGTTTCACTATCAAATCGCCGGCAGCTTCCGGCTCGGTTCCGTAATGGGAGGCATTATCCCCATCCCCTTCAAGTTCCAGGGGGATGCTTCCCCCCAGCAAGGTATGGACTTTCTCCAGCCCTACCTCCGGTGAGCCGGGAGCGGCAATTTTCACCAGAAATTCCCTGATGGTTTAAGCAACCCTTCTGCCGGTGGTCAGGAACCAAAGTTGCCGGATTCAAACCTGGAGGGCGGCCAGGATGAATCTGGCCTTTATCCATAATTTTCGCCAAGTTTCCCTTGATAAATCATCGACAAATATTTATAAATGGTTAACGTTTGCGTCTTTGTGCTCTTTTTTCGGTCATTTCCCTTGCTGAAGCTTAACCACGGCCCCATACAAAACAAGGAGGAACCATGAAACGTTTCGGAGTAGGTTTTGTGTTTGTGATTGCCCTAAGTTTTATTGTAGCTTCCTTATCTGCCCCTCCCGGCGCCACGGCCGCGGCTAAGACCGTTAAGCCCGCCGCCGCGGCCGCGGCTAAAACCGTGACCATCGGGTTCACCGCCTCCAAGACCGGCAAATTCAACGTGGAGGCCACCCGCCAGATTAATGGGTTGCACCTGTGGATGGAGCAGGTGAATGGCGCCGGCGGCATCAAGTTGGCCGACGGCACCGTGATCAAAGTTGCCGACAAGTTTTACGACGATGAAAGTAAAAAAGAACGGGTTCAGGAGTTGTACACCAAATTAATCAACACCGATAAGGCCGATTTCCTCATCAGTCCCTACAGCAGCGGCCTGACGGACGCCTCTGCGGTAATCGCCCAGCAGTATAACCGGATCATGATTACGGCCGGGGCGGCCTCCGATTCCACTTACAAGAAAGGCTATACCCTGGTGTACCAGTCCTATACGCCGGCCAGCCGTTACCTGACCGGGGCCGTCGACATCCTGTTAAAGCTCGCCCCCAAGGCCAAAAAAATTGCCATTATTCATGAGAATGACAAGTTCGCCACCGATGTGGTCAAGGCCCTGAAAATATACGCCGAAAAGAAGGGCTTAAACGTGGCCCTGTTCGAAGGTTATGACAGCGGCACCGCCGACTTCGCCCCCTTCATCAATAAGATTCCGGCTGACGTCGATGCCATCATGGGCGGCGGCCATTTTGCCGATACCACCACCCTGGCCCGGCAACTCTATGAAAAGAAGATCAACACCAAGATGATCGCCTTGCTGGTGGCCCCGCCGGAGCCCAAGTTCGCCGAACTCGGCGATGCCTGTATCTCGGTGGTTGGCTCTTCCCAGTGGGAACCTCTGGCCCATTTCACCAAGGAATCGGCCGCAAAAGAGGGGATCACCTGGTTCGGGCCCACCGGGGAGGAATTTATCAACGCCTACAAGGCCAAATATAAAGAAGATCCGTCTTACCACAGCGCCGGGGGCTACGTGGCCGGGATGATCTTGCAGGACGCCATTATGAAAGCCGGCTCCACCGATACCGCCAAGGTTAAGGCCGCCCTGGACGCCATGAATATCATGACCTTTTACGGACAGCTTAAGTTCGCCACCGGCCCCAAGGACCACGGCCTCCAGTTGGGCCACGATATGGTTTATATCCAGTGGCAGAAAGACAAGCAGGGGAAAGCCATGAAACAAGTGGTCTGGCCCTTGGCCGGCGCCACCGCCTCTGCCTTCGTCTGTCCGGCGAGGTAAGACTCTCGTAGCTTCAAGCTGCCCCGGCGCCTCCACCTCCGGAGGCGCCGGGATAAAGGGGTACTGCTCAGTGCTCGACCAACTGATATCGTCTCTGACGGACGGGCTCCTCTTGGGGTTTGTGTATGGCGTGGCCGCCATGGGTCTGACGCTGATCTGGGGGGTGATGTCGGTCATCAATCTGGCCCACGGGCCCGTCATCGCCATGGGGATGTTCGGCACCTACCTGCTGTTTACCCATCTGGGGGTGAATCCTTACCTGGCCATGGTACCCGTGGCCGGGGCGGGCCTGATCGCGGGTCTGGTGATTTACGTCATTGCGGTGCACCGGGTGATTAACGCCCCCCATCTTTCCAGCCTGCTGGCCACCTTCGCAGTCAACATGATCATCATCGGGGTCGGCACTGCGGTTTTCAGCACCTCCCCCCAAAACATTAACTACTCGTTAGGCTCCGTGGAGGTGGGCTTCCTCACCTTTCCCGCCAGCCGACTGGTGGGGGCCTTTGGGGCCATCCTGGTGACGGCCTGCCTCTATCTCTTTCTCTACTTCACCCGGGCGGGGAAAGCCATCCGGGCGGTGGCCAATAACCGCATGGCCGCGGAACTGATGGGCATCCCGTCCTCCCGGGTGCTGGCCCTCAGCTTCGGTTTGGGCACCATGATGGCGGCGGTGGCCGGCGGCCTCATTGCCACGTTTTTTCCCTTTACCGTCTTGAGTGGGGGACCCTACGAATTAAAGTCCTTCGTAATTTGCGTCTTGGGGGGACTGGGTCACCCCTTGGGGGCGCTGGTGGGCGGCCTCATGCTGGGAGGTCTCGAGGGTCTGATTCCCACTTTCATGCCGGTTAGTTGGGTGCCGGTGGTGGAATTCGGACTCTTCGTGCTGGTGTTGCTGGTGCGCCCCAGCGGTCTGTTCGGAGCCAAGTAAATGAAGGTCTGGCAAAAACCCGGATTCTGGCTACCCCTGGTCATTGTGCTGGTGTGGGGGGGGGCGGTCCTGCTCATCCATCAGGACACCATGCGGGAATCGGCCTTTGTCCTCCTGATGGCAGTGGGTCTGGCTTCCAGCCTCAATATTCTGCTGGGCTACACCGGCTACGTCAGCTTCGGCCACATCGTGTTTTTCGGCCTGGGAGGTTACACCGGTTTCTATCTGCTCAGCGAACAAGGCTGGCCCCTGTTCGCATCGGCCATAGGCGGGGGGTTGCTCTCGGCCTTCATCGCCGGCCTGGTGGGGCTGGCGGTCCTGCGCCTGAGGGGCGCCTACTTTGCCCTGGCCACTATCGGCATCAATGAAGCGGCCCGGGCCTTTGTGAGCAACTTCGAACCGTACGGCGGCGCCACCGGCATGTTTGTCAATTTTTCAGCTTATCAAAAGTACGGCGGCCCCGGCCCGGCCCTCTGGACGACCTTCACTTTTCTGTGGATTACCACCATGGTGGTGTTGGTGGCGAGTTACCTGGTGAAACACTCCCGGTTCGGCCTGGGTCTGTTGGCGATTCGCGAGGATGAAGATGCGGCCATGGTGATGGGCGTCAAGGCCCCGAAGGCCAAAACCATCACCTATGTCATTTCGGCCTTTTTTCCCGGGGTGATCGGCACCTTATATTTCTTTAAAAACGGCAATATCGAGCCGGGTGACGCCTTCCAACTCCACATGTCCATCGAGATGCTGGTGATGGTGATGCTGGGGGGCATGGGGACCGTGATGGGACCCCTGGTGGGGGCCGTCGGTTACCAATGGCTGCGAGGTTATCTCCTCACCAGCCCCATTTTTAAAGACCTGCATCTGGCCGTGGCCGGCGCCATGCTTCTGGTGATTATCCTGTTTGTGCCCGCCGGCCTCGTCGGCTGGGTGCGCAATCACGTGCAGCGGTTACAGAAGGTGCTGGAATGATACTCCAGGTCTATGACCTTACCAAGCGCTTCGGCGGCCTCCAGGCCCTCTCCGACGTCACCTTTGATCTACACACCGGGGAAATCCTGGGGTTGATCGGCCCCAACGGCGCCGGCAAAACCACCCTGTTCAACGTCATCAACGGGGTCTATACCCCGGAGCGCGGCCGCGTCAGCTTTCGGGGCGAGGATATCACCGGCCTGCCTTCCTATGACGTGGCCCGCCTGGGCCTGGCCCGGACCCACCAGGTGGTGCGCCCCCTGCACGAGTTGACGGTACGGGAAAACGTCATGGTAGGGGCCTGTTACGGCCGGGAGAAGCACTCCCTCAAGGAGGCCAGGCGCCTGGCCGACGGGTCCCTGGACAAGGTGGGTCTCCTGGACCGGGGCGACCAGCCCTCGGGGAGCCTCAATGTCTCCCAGAAGAAACGCCTGGAACTGGCCCGGGCCCTGGCTGCCCGTCCGTATCTCCTGCTCCTGGATGAGGTGCTGGCGGGACTCAATCCTTCGGAAATCGCCTCCATGATGGACACCGTTCGGGCCATCCGCGAAGACGGCATCTCCATTCTGATGATCGAGCACGTCATGCAGGCCATTATGTCCATCTCGGACCGCATCCTGGTCCTGGATTACGGCACCTTGATCGCCACCGGCGCACCCGAAGAAGTGGCCAACAATCCCCAGGTGATCGAGGCCTACCTGGGCGATCCCAATATGACGGCGCGACTGCTGGCGGAGTAGATCCTATGGCCTTATTACAAGTGAACGACATTGCCTCGGGTTATGAAGGCGTCCAGATCCTCTGGGGGGTCAACCTCAAGCTGGAACCGGGCAAACTTACCACCCTGGTGGGCAGTAACGGCGTGGGCAAGACCACCTTACTCAAAACCGTCATGGGACTGATGGCGCCCATCAATGGTTCGGTATTCTTCCAGGGAGAAGACGTTACGAACCTGTCCGCCCATGCCCGGGCCAATGCCGGTATGGTGCTGGTCCCCGAAGGCCGCCAACTGTTCACCGAAATGACCATCTACGAGAACCTGGAAATGGGGGCCTTCTCCCACCGGGCCCGGGCCAACTTCAAGCAAAACCTGGACAAGGTCTACGAACTCTTTCCCCGCCTCAAGGAACGGACCCGCCAGAAGGCCGGCACCTTGAGCGGCGGCGAACAGCAGATGGTGGCCGTGGGCCGGGGCTTGATGGCCGAACCCGAAGTCCTCATGCTGGACGAACTCTCCCTGGGGCTTTCCCCCCTGCTGGCCCTCACCCTGTTTGAGGCCCTGACTCGCCTGAAAAAAACCGGCCTGACCATGCTCCTGGTGGAGCAGAACGTCACCATGGCCCTGGCGGTGAGCGATTATGCCTACGTCCTGGCCGAAGGCAAGGTTCACCTGGAAGGCCCGGCCCGGGAACTCAGCAAAAACGACGAGGTGCGCCGCACCTATTTGGGAATTTAAAATCAGTGGCCGGATAAAGCCCCGTTTTTTACTGACTACTGACTACTGACTACTTTTTCAGGAGGTTGGCCATGCCGGTTAAGGATTGGATGAGCAAAGACCTGGTCACCATTGATGCGGATACTTCCATCATGAAGGCCTCCAGGGTCATGAAGCAGAATGAAATTCAACACTTGCCGGTTCTGAATAAAGGCCGCCTCGTGGGCATCGTTTCCGACCGCGACCTGAAAGAGGCCACGCCTTCCAAGGCCACCACCCTGGATATTCATGAAATGTACCACCTGCTGGACACGATCACGGTCAAAAGCCTGATGCCGAAACGACTTTTTACTATCACCCCCGGGGAAACGGTGGAAAAGGCGGCCGCGGTCATGCTCAAACGCCATATCTCGGCTTTGCCGGTGGTGGACGCCCAGGGGACCCTGGCGGGCATCATTACCAAGGGTGATATATTTCGGGCTTTTGTCTCCATCTCCGGAATTTATCAGGGGCCCCTGGCCATGGGCTTGGAATTGCCGGATCAGCCGGGATACATCAAGCAGGTCACTGACGTGATCCGGGAACACGGCGGGCGCATCGCCAGTATCATGACGCGCTATGAAGGAGCCCCGGAAGGCTTCAAGCGCGTCTATATCCGAGCCAATGAGGTCAAGGATGAAAAAGCCCTCCAGAAAGAACTGGAGAGCAAGCACAAGATACTCTACTATTTCAGCGAGAAAGTCGATTAATCCAGGCAATACCGGCCGCTGGTCAGCCTGTCGGAATCAAGCGGCCTCGGACTGTCCTGTGAAAGTAATGTTACCCGCGGTTTTTTCTGCCTACTGGCCACTGATCTCCTAAAACCAGGAACGGTGGCTCCACAACTCCTCTTGCAGGTCCTTCATCTCCGTCTGACACATGAGATATAAGGAGGCATTCTGGATGGCCAGGCCCCCCATATAGGCCAGGGCGGTGACCAGCTTGATCTCCTCGGCGGTGAAATGCCGTACCGCCTTAGTGTAAAGCCGCAGCACGCCGATCACCTTCTCCTTGGTCTTGATGGGCACGGCCAGAATGGTGACAATCCCCTCTTCTTTGTTCATGTCGCGGTATTGCACCCGGCGGTCGGTGGCGGCGTTCAAAATGATCACCGGTTTGCCGTTCTTCATGGCCTGGGCGATGCTCTTCTGCGCCGACACCGGCCCCTTTTGCAGATATTTTTTACTCAAGCCGAACGCAGCCACTAATTCCAGGGTCTCCTTGGTCTCATCCAGGAGGCGGATGGAGGCGCCCTTGATCCCCACCAGGGCCTTGGCCAGATCGGCGGTCATGGCGTGCAAGATCCCTTTTACTTCCAGGCTGCTGCTCAGGTTGACGGCCAGGTCGAAAAAGAGCTGGGTCTCCCGGTGCAAGTGGTCGATGAGACGGGCATGCTCCATGACCCCGCCCCCCTGTTGCGCCAAGAGGGCGAGGAACTGCTTTTCTTCCGGGGTAAATTTTTTGGGGGTAGCGGTAAACAGGCAAAATACCCCGCTATTTTTGCCTTTGACCATCACCGGCACCGCCAGGATGGAGGCGATGCCTTCGGCCTTCTTGGCATTGGGATACGCCAGCTTGGGGTCCGCGGCGGCGTCCCGGCAGTAAAAAAAGCCTTTCTTTAAGACCAGGGGCACGATCTTTTGAAGCAGCATGGATTGTTTGGAACGGAAATAGCTCTCCGACAGGCCTTTCTGGGCCACCGGCATCAGTTCCGGTTTGCCCGGCTCCAGCAGATACAGACACGCGGCCTTGCCCTCCAGGATCTCCATGGCGCTGACGAAGATCATCTCCAGGAGTTCCCGGCGGTTGCGGGCCGTGCCGAAGGCCTGACAGATCTCACATAACTTCTTGAAATAATCGGCGGTGGGCATTGTGGTACTCTTTCCTTAGAAATGCACTGAGACTTGTTTTGGTTTCGGCCTTCTCCGCAGGGAACTCAGCCTTCCCTGGCCAGCAGCCAGGCAGCAATCATCGGGACCGTCTCTTTCTGGAACCGGGAACTGACATAGATGCCGACGTGTCCCGTATCCAGACAGACATTCTCGGTATCCCGGCTCCCCACCTTTTCCGTCAAGACTTCGCACGCCTCCGGGGGCACCAGGTGGTCGTACTGACCATAGATATTCAACAGCGGCATGGTGAGCTGCCGGAGATCCACCCGGCGCTCTCCCAACCTCAGCTTGCCTTGCACCAAGAGGTTTTCCTGGTATAAGTCCTTGACTATCTGCCGAAAAGTCTCCCCCGGCACGTCCGGGCTGTCGAAGATCCATTTCTCCATGCGGATAAAGTTTTCCACGAAATCTTTGTTGTCCATATTTTCCAAAAAACCCAAATATTTATCCAAGAGGAGCCGGGGAGGATTGAGCAGGAGGAAGGCCGCGTTCACCAGGTTGCCGGGCAGGTTGCCATAGGCATGTATCAGACGGTCGACGTCAATCTTCTGCATCCAGATGTGCAACAGGCCCTTGGGGGTATTAAAGTGCGTCGGCGCCACGGTGGTGATCAGGTTCCTGATCTTTGCCGGGTGCAGAGCCGCATACATGACCGCAAAGGTCCCCCCCAGGCACACCCCCATGAGATTCACCTGGGGAACCCCATGCCGGCGGCGGATAAATTCCACCATGTCATCCATATAGCCGTTGATATGATCATCCAGGGTGAGAAACTGATCTCTGCGGCTCGGGGAGCCCCATTCAATGAGATAGACCTCCACGCCTTCCTTGAGGAGAGTGTGGACGATACTCCGGTCCGGCTGGAGGTCCAGCAAGGTTTCCCGGTTAAACAGTCCGTGCACCAGCAGCAGCGGGGTTTTGAAACGGGCCGCTTCCGGCCGGTAATATTTGAGCCTGACCCGGTCGGTTTGATAGACCAGTTCATACGGCGTGGCCCCGATATCCGTGGCCAGAGGGCCGTGGAAGATATCCCGGGCTCTTTCCAGGCGGTGCTTGGCCGCTCTCGCGTCCGCCGCCAGCTTGGCCATGATCAGGTCAACCGGGATTTTGCCTCGATCCATCAACCTTCTTCCTGGGGGGGATCGGTCCGGCCGATTTTTTGGGCCAGCCCTTTCATACTTTTCTTCAACAAGTATATCTCCCGGTACAGATCATCCATTTCCCGGCGAGTCGGGAGACCCAGGGCTGCCATGGCCTCGGACAGCAATTCCTGCTTGGCCAGGGTGAAATCTTCCAGGGCATGGAGGGTGTGGGTCAGGGTGCGGATATACTCCGCCGACTGGAAGAGGGTCATGTAATGCCCTTCCAGGATCTTCAGCCACCTCTTATAGTAATCTTTGAAATCTTCCGGGGGCTTTGCCTGCCCGCCATCCACCTTCTCGGCCCCCATGGTCCGCAGGGATTTTTTCACCGGCAGATAGAGCAGGTAGATGAATTCGGCCATGGCGGCCTGAAATTGGTTGAATTTTTCCGTGGCCCGGTTGACCGCCTCCTGAGGAAGACCCGTCAGGCACAGATGCGGCAGGTTCAATAACCGGCGAAAGTCTTGCTCAAAGATTTCATTGCAGGCTTTGAAAATATCCTGATCCAGGTTCTCATAACCCTTTTCCCCGGAAGGAGATCCATTCCCCTGCCAGCCCTCCAGCCACTGTTGGTGGAGATAAAAATAACCTCCCCACCCTGCCTGAGCCATCCGCAAAATAATCTTCGAGGGGGCCTGGATACCTTGAAAAACCGCGGTTACCGTTCCCGGTTCCGTCAGCAGCGAAAAAAATGCCTGCCATAAGTTCAAGGCCGCCAGCCAGGGTTCCCCCGAGACGGCTGTCTCACGGGAGACCTGACCGCCGGACCGGCCGGCACCGCCCAGACCGGGACCCATTTGGGCCATGGTGTCCCAAAAATCCATGGTCCAGGTGATCCAGGCGGCCAGTAAGGGTTCTGGCGCCACCTGACCGGAGTTTTCCTGAGTCATGCTTGCCTCACTGCCTCAACCGGGCGGCATCAAGACTTTGGCCCATTTTCTCAACCAGAGTCAAGAGAAAAATTTCACAAATTACAACATTCTATCATGATCGCAGCTGATTGCCACACCAGGATGCCTAGAGCGTGATTTTTTTTTTGGGGGGCCAGCAAGGCGAAGCGCCAGAAGGGGGGAAACCCCGCAGGCTGCGGGAGACTCCTCCTCCCGGCCGCGGCGTTACTGTGGCTATGGCGATTTCCACCCCGGCGTCCAACCGCCTGACCAGGTAATATTTCTCCAACAGAATCTTGATGACGGCCCCGTCGGGCGACCTGGAGCACTGTCCGGTTAGGAAATTGCATGCGGTTGTTTCGCCCCCCTCACCCCGACCCTCTCCCCCCGAAGCGGGGGGAGAGGGAGTAGATGGTGTAACCATAAGGCATTAAATTGGTTCCACTATTTCCCCTCTCCCCCAATGGGGGAGAGGGTTAGGGTGAGGGGGAAGTAATCTTCTCGGAGCAAAAAGTGCGTTAGCGAATTTATGAATTGTTGGATGACGTATAACGAACATCCTCACTTTGCAAAAACCAAACCGGACACCGTCGGGCGACCTGACAAAATCCTCCCGGGGCGGGTTTTGGCCAGGCGAGGGGGGCTTAGGTTAGCGGCGGCTTTTTTGACCATTTATTGTATAGTTATTGCCAGGAGAGTGAGGCTGATGCAAAAGATTCGGCTGGGAATCAGCGCCTGCCTGCTGGGTGAGCCGGTCCGGTTTGACGGCGGCCACCAATGGGATCGCTTTATCACCGACACCCTGGGTCAATATGTGGAATTCGTGCCCGTGTGTCCCGAAGCGGAGTGCGGTCTGGGGGTGCCCCGGGAAGCCATGCGCCTGGTGGGCGACCCGGAAGCCCCCCGCCTGGTGACCGTCCGCACCAAAGTCGATCTCACCGACCGCATGGTCACCTGGGCCCGGAAACGGGTGGGGGAACTGGAGCGGGAGGACCTGCGCGGCTTTATCTTCAAGAGCAAATCCCCCTCAAGCGGCATGGAGCGGGTCAAAGTCTACAACGAGGCCACCCAGGGGGCGCCGGTGACCCGGGGAGTGGGGATGTTCGCCCGTATCTTTATGGAGCACTTTCCCCTCCTGCCGGTGGAGGAGGAGGGGCGGCTCCACGATCTTGCCCTGCGGGAAAACTTCATTGAACGCATCTTCGTGTTGCAGCGCTGGCGGGAACTCCTGGCGGCCAAACCAAGACTCGGTGACCTGGTCACCTTCCATACCCAACACAAGCTCCTCATCATGGCCCACAGTCCCAATCATTACCGGGAGTTGGGCCGCTTGGTGGCCCGGGCCAAAGAGGTTCCGGCCCAGGAACTCTATGAGCACTATCAGTCCCGGCTCATGGAGGCCCTGCGCCTGAAGGCCACCCCGAAGAAAAACACCAATGTTCTCCAGCACCTGATGGGGTATTTCAAGAAAGACCTGACCTCAGACGAAAAACAGGAATTGCGGCAAGTCATCGAGCATTACTATCAAGGCTACGTCCCCCTGGTGGTGCCGATTACCTTGATAAATCACTATGTCCGGAAATATAACCAGCCCTATCTGAAAGACCAGTTCTACCTCCACCCCCATCCCGTGGAACTGCAACTGCGGAACCACGTGTGAGGGTCAAAAAGCAATCAAACGACTATTATTTGTCATTCTGAACGCAGTGAAGAATCTCTCTTTTTGAGCCGCCGAGATTCGTAACGAAGCTGCGCTCCGTTCAGAATGACATGAATATTCAATGTCTTTTGACGGCAACTTGGTATGAGGCCTTCCTAAGCGTGAGGCGATGGTTTTATTCAATGTGGAGTTTGATGACAAAATGATCCACAGCCTTCCCCACCCCTTCCCACGGGCGATAGTAAGCCATTTTGATCTCACATGCCCCGGGTTTTTCGGCCTTGAAACGCCAGACATGCATCACCGGTCCTCCCACCCGCACCGGTCCTCCCAGCCGATCTTCTTTAGGCTGTCGGGTGGTGTGGTCCATGAGTTTGACGTACGGGGCGCAGGCCTCCTCCACCGACCAGCTGTAGCCGGTGCCGCCTTGCCCGGGAAGCTCGATTAAGAGAATATTGCCGACCTTGAGGGTTATCTCCCGGCCGCCCTGTTCTTTGGTGACCGTGATGGTGGCGTCAGCCGCCAGGAGAAGTGATGGAGATAGCATCAAGCCGGTCAACAATAGCCACATAATTCGCGGTAGGATGATTTTTCCCATGGCCTTCCTTCCTCCCGGCGGGTCGGCGCCTCTGGCTCTGCCGCCGCCTTATACCAAGTTGCCGTCAAACGAGTAATAATCCGCAATGTAGGGGCGGTTCGCGAACCGCCCCTACGGTGGTTGCGACCATAAAGCCAGAATTAACTTTATGACGGCAACTTGGTATTATTTGGTCAACATTCTGGAAATCCCATCCCAGTCCGGATCCGGTGGGCGCCTCCGGTAATCGGCGCACAGTTGCCGCAAGCGCTCCACGGCCGGATCAATCCCAAACTCGGCCTCGAAGCCTGCCAACGCATCAAAGGCCTGGTGAAATTCCCCTGAGCGGTACTTGTCCCAAGCCGCTTCATACCGCTGGGCCGCGGCCAGCTTCACGGCCGGAACTTTCCCGGTCTCACCCAGCACTTCAAAGATGTCGGTAGCCTGAGTCTTGCCGACGACGATAATCCGGTCCAGGTGGCGCATGGCGAAGCTGTCCCCACCGGCCTGCTGGGTGCCGCTATCCACTAATATGCTGGTTCCGTAAACCTTGTTCAGGGCTTCCAGGCGGCTGGCCAGGTTCACCGTGTCCCCCAGTACCGTGTAGGCCAGTCGGGTCGGGGCCCCCATATTGCCCACCACCACCGGTCCGGTGGCTAAACCGAAGCGGGTCGGGAGTTCCGGCAAGCCCTGGGCGGCCCAGGTTTGATTCAAGGTTATAAGGGTATCCCGGCACTCCAGCACGGCTTTAAGGGCCCGGTCCGCCTGGTCCGGCATCGCGGTTGGCGCCCCCCAGAAGGCGACAATGGCGTCGCCGACGATTTTGTCCACCGTGGCCCCGTGGTGGTGCAGGGCGTCGATCATGGCCTGGAAGTACCCGGCCAGGTGATTGGTCAAGGCCTCCGGAGACATGCCCTCCGAGATGTTGGTGAAACCGGCAATGTCGGAGAAGAGAATAGTCAGGGTCTCGGTGTGTCCGCCGATCCGGGCCACCTCACCCTTGGCCATCAGTTCTTTGACAATTTCTATGGGCACGTATCGGGAGAAGGATTGCAGCGCCGCCAGCGACTGGGTCTGCGCCTCGCTTAACTGCTTGAATTCGAAAAGTTTTGCCTCAATTTTCGCATCGGTTTGAAAATCGAGGTTGCTTATGCGCCGGCTTTGGGCGGCCAGGGCCTCCAGGGGCCGGCTATAAGATCGGGCCAGGAGGAAAGAATAGGCCAAGGCCGCTAAGAGAGTTACCAGGGTCGCTATCAGAATGTGCAGGCGGAGTTGGGTGATGCCCTCCAGGAGGTCATTGTTGGGGACCAGGATGCCGATCCAAAGCTGGCGCCTCTTTCCCAGGGGATAAGTGGTAATCCCGGCCCACCAGGTTTCTTTCTGGGACTCGTAACTGAATATACCCTTGCCGGATTTCCTGATTTCTTGGCTAATTTCCTTGTCGCCTTCGGCCTTTTTCACCGCCGCTTGCAGTTCCGGAATCTGAATCTTATCGATGGGGAGCAGCAGGGCCCGGCGAATCGACTCCTGATCCTGAAATTTCTTATCGCGAGGCAGTCCTACCACGCGCCAGTCGTGGGTATAAACCGCCGTTTGTGAGCGTTTGCTGAGTTGGGTGGTGTCCCGGCGGGTAAAGTCGGTGATGGAACTCAACAGGACATCGACGGCGAAGACATATTCCAGGCCCCGGTCTTGCCACTTAACCGAGGCGGTGATGCCCAGTTCTTTCGTGGTGAAAAAGAGATAAGGCTCGGTCCAGAAAACTTCTTCATCCGGTAAGCCTTTGAGTCCGACATACCAGGCCCGGCTCCTGGGTTCGTAGTCCACCTCCCGCCATTCCGGAGACTGGGGCCGGCCCTCCTGGTCCAGGTCAAACCAGAGCGTCCGGGTCCCCCAGGCCTGCCGGGAAACCACCCGGTTGCGGATGCGGCCGGAATCCAGGCGGACGATGAGGAAACCGTCGCCCCGGGCGTTGGCCACCTGCAGGGAAGACATTTCGGGGAAGAGGAGCATGAGCGGATACAATAAGGTGTTGATCCTGGTGACCGCGGCAAGCTGCCTGGCGGTGAGCTTACCGGCTGGACCTTTGGTGACCTCAGCCAGATTGAGTTTACCCGCCAGTCCCCAGCGCGCCGCAATCAGGGTATTGATATTTACCGGCTGAAAAAAGCGGTTCAGTTCCTCTACGGCTTGCAGGGTGCCGCGATTGATGAGTTTCTCGGACAGGTCCTTCTCAGTCCGGCGGGCCTGGATGGTCATGAGCATGAGCACCGTCAGCGAACTTACCAAAATGAGTATGGTGAAGCTGCGCAGCAGGCTCCAGCGGATCGAGATGTTTTTACCGAATATACCCATAGTTGGCGCTGTGAGGTCGCGGGGTCCCAGCCGCAGTTATGGCTCTTGACTCAGCCAGAGAGAGGGGAAAAATCGCGCCGTCCGCCGTCCCGGGGCACTGCCCTCCCTGCTTCGAAAAGTTTTCCGTTCTCCGTTTTCCGTTTTCTGTGGAACAGTTTTTAGTAGGGTGCGTTCTACGCACCATCACTCCAGTTGAGTGGCGGGCGAGGACGCCCACCCTACCTCACTTTTCATGTTTTACGGGTGGGCCACAGACCCATGAGTGACTGCCTTCAATGGAGTAAAATTACGATCCACTATATAAGAGGAGCAGCCGAAAGGCAAAAGGTAAGGCGTTGGAAAAGAAGCCTGCGGCGCCGCCCCTCCAATCCCCTGCCCCAGAGCGGATTGACGGACCAGGGTAACCCTTGCTTTTCAGACCAAAGAGCCATCAAAAGGCTATTATTTGTCATTCTGAGCGTAGCGAAGAATCTCTCTTTTTAAG
This sequence comes from Deltaproteobacteria bacterium, assembly GCA_030655955.1. Lineage (GTDB taxonomy): Bacteria > Desulfobacterota > Desulfobaccia > Desulfobaccales > 0-14-0-80-60-11 > 0-14-0-80-60-11. The sequence goes on along the minus strand of JAUSOZ010000134.1, from coordinate 10,403 downwards.
CCGCCGAGATTCTTCACTCCGCGGCGCTCCGCTCAGAATGACATGAATATTCATGGTCTTTTGACTGCAACTTCTTTTCAGATAATTGCGGCTTGAAATTGCTCTTCTGGCCCAAACTGATACGCAAATCTTGCCAGCAGCGAGTCCTGAAGGTATCATGCGACGTATGGGACGCATCTGGACATGGCGGGAGGAGGCCGCCGAGGCTTTCTGGGACGAGGCGCGAGCAGTCCTGCAACGGCACGGCATCATCGCGGTGCCCACGGAAACTTTTTACGGGCTGGCAGTCAACCCTTTCCTGGAGGAGGCTTTGGCTCGCCTCTTTACCCTCAAAGACCGGGACCCGGGAAAGCCGGTGCTGCTGCTGGTGGATGGACCAGAGATGCTCAATCAGGTGGCTCGGGAGGTCCCGGGTTTGGCCCGGAGGCTGATGGAAAAATTCTGGCCCGGACCCCTGAGCATCATTTTTCCCAGTCTGCCCCATCTGGACCGGCGGCTCACCGGCGGCACTGGGACCATCGCGGTGCGCCAACCGCTCCAGGCGCTTACCTGCCGCCTGATTGCCGCTTTGGGGTTCCCTATCACCGGCACCAGCGCCAATCGCGCCGGTGGCCGGCCTGGCATCCGGGCGGAGGAAGTGGCCCGGGAGTTCGGCGACCACCTGGATCTGATCCTGGAGGCGGGCCCCTGTCCGGGGGGCTTGCCGTCTACCATTGTGGACGTAACCGGCGCCTTGCCCCGCCTGGTCCGGGCCGGGGCGATTGCCGCGGCCGAGGTGGCCGAGATTATGCCTGAGTTGGAGCAAATTCCGGTAAGGGGGATGCCAGGTGCATGAACCGGCGGTAGTGTCCATCGACCTGGGAGGCACCAATGTCCGCCTGGCTTTGGTGAGCCCCCAGGGAAAGATTCTTTCCCGGTGGGAATGGGCCACGGCCTCCATGCCGGATCAGGCCGCCCTGGTGGCGGCTCTGGCGGACGACCTCGCCCGTGCCGACGCCGCCGCCCGGGAGCGCGGTTGGGAGATCAAAGGCGCCGGCATCGGGGTGCCGGGACGGGTTTTGCCCCGGGAAGGCCGGGTGGTCTTTTCCCCCAACGTGGCGGCTTTGAATGACTGCCGCCTGGTTGACCAGTTGTCCCTCCGGGTGAACTGGCCCTTGTTCCTGGAAAACGACGCCAACCTCTTCGCCCTGGGGGAGCACTGGCTGGGGGCCGGGGCCGGACATGACCAGATGCTGGGGATCACCCTGGGCACCGGGGTGGGCGGCGGGCTGATCCTCAACGGCCGCCTGTGGAGCGCCGCCGAGGGCACGAGCGGGGAAATCGGGCACATGACCGTGGACCCGGAGGGCCAAAGATGCCACTGCGGCAGTCGGGGCTGCCTGGAGACCATGGCCTCGGCCTTCTGGACGGTGGCCTGGGTCAAAGAGCAGCTGGCCCAAGGGGCTTCTTCCTGGCTGCGGGAACTCTATGAGGCCGACCCCGACGCCATTGATGGGCAAACCCTGGTGGTGGCGGCATTGCAGGCCGATCCTTTGGTGCGGCGGGCCTTTGACCGGGTGGGGCGCAGCCTGGGGCAGGCCATTGCCGCGGTGGTGCACCTGCTGGGGCTGACCCGGGTGGTCATCGGGGGCCGCTTTGCCCGGGCCTGGGAGGTGTTTCAAGCTCCCCTGCAGGCGGAACTGCACCGGCGCCTCACCCTGTTTCCCCCGGAACTGGTGAGCGTCTGTCCGGCGCAACTGGGTGACGACGCCGGTCTGGTGGGGGCCGCCCGCCTGGCCTGGCAGGCCTTAGAAGCCAAGTGAGCCGGAGCCAGGGCCGGAGGAATTTTGCTGGTTTTTTGTCAGGGGTTCCTCCGCCTGCCGCTGCTGTGAAAAGTTGAAGGTTCAAAGTTAGGAAAAAATGTGGGGTGGGCCCTGCCCACCATCCTCAATATCCGTGCTGCTGGGAACAGTTCCCGTAGGGGCGGTGCGCTCAACGCCCCTACAAAAGTGTTTCATGATCTACAGCATGGGCCGCAGGCCCATGAAAGATGGCCCTGTATCCTCCCCAACCCCCTGTAAGAGCGGACCCGGGGTACGACCGAGCCGGGCTCCCGGTTCCGAATCCGGGCCGGCGCCGGCTCAAATCGGCGCGGCCCCCGTTCCTGATCCCGCATCACCAACCCCATCAAGCCCTGGCGATCCAGCCCCACCCCGTTGCGGCCAACCCTCCCGGGAGTGCGCCTGCGGGTCGGCCGTAGCGCTCTCTGGCAACAATATCGTTACCGTGTGTACTTACATGATTGTAACTTTGCAACTGATTCTCGGGATATTTTCCGTATTGGCGTACAATAAGGTACGATAAAACACAATAAACATACATAAATGTAAATCAAAGAAAACCGCTAAATATGTAACTTAATGAATTAACTGCAAAATTAAATGGCACGAGACTTGCTTGAGCCATAATATCATAAATTCGCCTGCGAGGAGAGATGGTATTATGAATGCGGCTGATACGGCCTTCGTCCTGGTGTGCGCCGCCCTGGTCATGCTCATGACCCCGGGGTTAGCCCTGTTTTATGGCGGCATGGTGCGGTCCAAAAATATCCTGGCAACCCTCATGGAGAACTTTATCCTGCTGGGGGTGGTCGGGGTTCTCTGGGCCTTATGGGGCTATAGCCTGGCCTTTGGCCCCGACGTGGGCCACTTCATCGGCAACCTGGATTACCTGGGCCTCATGGGGGTGGGGACCGAGCCTTTCAAGACCTATTCCGAAACCATCCCGCACCAGACCTTCATGATTTACCAGGCCATGTTCGCCATCATCACACCGGCTTTGATCACCGGCGCCTTTGCCGAACGGATGAAATTCAGCGCTTTTCTGGTGTTCATGGTCCTTTGGGTCACCCTGGTCTATTGTCCGGTAGCCCACTGGGTCTGGGGTGACGGCGGCTGGCTCAAGGGCCTGGGGGCCCTGGATTTCGCCGGGGGCACGGTCGTGCACATCAACGCCGGCATCGCGGCCCTGGCCGCGGCCCTGGTGGTGGGCAAACGCCAGGGTTACGGCAACCACGCCACCTTCATTCCTCACAACCTGCCCATGACCGTCCTGGGGGCGGGGCTGTTGTGGTTCGGGTGGTTCGGGTTCAACGCCGGTAGCGCCCTGGCCGCCAACGCCCTGGCTTCTTCCGCCTTCACCTCCACGCACCTGGCCACCTGCGCCGCTACCCTGGCGTGGGTCGCGACGGAATGGATCGTGCGGGGCAAGCCCACCACCCTGGGTGCGGCTTCCGGCGCGGTGGCCGGTCTGGTGGCCATCACGCCCGCGGCAGGTTTTGTGGGTCCCATGTCTGCCATCCTCATCGGCATCGGGGCCGGGATCATCTGCTACCTGGCGGTTCTGGTCAAGCCCAAGCTGGGGTATGACGACTCCCTGGACGTGGTGGGGGTGCACTGCATCGGCGGCGTCTGGGGCGCCCTGGCCACCGGTCTGTTCGCTTCCAAACTGGTGAACTCCGCCGGGGCCGACGGGCTGTTCTATGGCAACCCCGGCCAATTTCTCATCCAGATGATCGCGGTGGTGGCGACCTTAGTCTTCTCTTTTGTCGCCAGCTACATCCTCTTTAAAATCCTTGACGCCACCATGGGCCTCAGGGTAACAGCAGAAGATGAAGTGGCCGGTTTGGATATCACCGAGCATCAAGAAACCGGTTACAGTCTGTAATAAGGGAGACTGAACATGAAAAAAATCGAGGCGATTATCCAGCCCTTCAAGCTGGAGCCGGTAAAGGAAGCCCTCCACGCCATCAGTGTCGAAGGCATGACGGTGACCGAAGTCAAGGGGTTTGGACGGCAAAAAGGGATCAGGGAGGTCTACCGGGGCATGCAGTACCAGGTGGATTTCCTGCCCAAGGTAAAAATCGAGATTGTGGCGGCGGATGACAAGGTGCAGGCCATCGTTGACACCATTGTCGACAAGGCCCGCACCGGCCGGATCGGTGACGGCAAGATCTTTGTCTATCCGGTGGGCGAAGTCGTCAGGATTCGCACCGGGGAAAAAGGCGACGCAGCGCTGTAAGTCCGGCGGGGAGAGAAGCGGAGACCGGCTCTCCCCGTCTCCACCGGGTATGCGGAGGACAACAGGTTCGCACCCCGCGAACTCTCTATAACCGAACCAAGGAGAAGTGGTATGGATATATCAGGGGTAAGAGGGAAGTGGTTCATGGCCATGGGCCTGCTTTTCTGCCTGGTGGCCTGGTGGACTCCGGCTCTGGCGCAGGAAGCAGCCGCGCCCGCCGCGGCGCCTGAGGCCAAAAAGGATGAAGCGCCCGCGGACGAGAAGCCCACTGCCAGTTTGGGCGTGGATCTCTTTAGCCAGTATATTTGGCGGGGGTTCGCCCTGAGCCGCAATTCTGTGGTGTTGCAGCCGTCATTGACCGTCGGCTATAAGGGTTTTTCCGCCAATGTCTGGGGTAACTTTGACACCAGTCAGAGTAATCCTTTTGTGTCTACCTCCAGGCAAGCCAAGTGGAATGAGACCGACTTCACTTTCGGCTACAGCCGGGAGCTTTATGCTGGCACGGCTATCAAGAGCATTGCAGCCAACATAGGGGTGATTTATTACGCTTTAGACTCGGTAAACAATTCCCAGGGGGACTCTTTTGAAATCTACTACGGCCTGGCTGCGGATGTCAATTGGTTCAAATTAGCCGTAACCGCTAACCAAGAAATCTTGCATTATCCGGGCTGGTGGTTGACGTTGGGGATTTCCCGGGTCTTTGAGCTGCCTTTCAAAATTCAGGACAACAGCAACGTCTCGTTAGAGGTGGGGCATAATTTTATCTTCTTGTTTTCCAGGGACCAGTTGGCCTACCCCAACCTCAACTCCAGCGATCCCGTCGAAGCTTTTTCCGGTCCCCTGGCCGGGCAGTTATACGCCACTTTAAATGTGCCGGTGCACAAGTACGTGACTATTGCGCCCAAGATCGGGTTCTGGTACGCCGCCGGCGGCGCCTCAACCCCCCTGTTGGGCGGGTCATCCTGGGATAGCCAGCATAACCACGTCTACGGTGGCGTGAACGTCACTTTTGCCTATTAGGGACGGCTATCGAGCCTCATAGGACACATGCATTATAACGCTGGCCGTCTCAACCTATCTACCAACCTCCTCCCACCACTGGCCCGGGGGCAGGGAAAGTGAGCCTACTTTTCCTCCCCCATCTTGTTTCCGGGGCCGGGGCCGGGCACCTGCCTCAGAAATATTCTTAGGCCGATTCGCAGTTTCCGTTAACCCCGCGGTGATTTTATCCCCGAGGACCAAATGCCGATATCTGCCCATATCCCCAAAGCAGGCGGGGCCCCTCAGGAGACCGGCTCCGCTGATGTCTCTTGACGCCGTTCCCATCGGGTCCTATAGTGTAATAAGATGTCGGCGGCCAATCAGGAGATCACGGTTGTTTGGAGGCGTGGTGGCCATTTGAAACCGGGAGGCCGAAAAATCTATGACAGCATCATCTCTTAAGGTCGGGGTGCAGCTGAGGTTGGCAGCCGGGGATTTCCAGGCCCTGCTGGACGCCCTGGCTAGCCGGGGCTATCGGGTGATGGGCCCCACCCTGGAAGACGGCCAGATGATCTATGGCGAGATCGGCAAGGTTGCGGATTTGCCCGTCGGCTGGACCGCATTTCAGGAGGGCGGGTCCTTTCGCCTGGAACCACGGCCGGATCAGGCCTTCTTCGGCTTCGCCGTCGGCCAGCAGTCGTGGAAGCAGTTCCTGTGGCCGCCGCACCAGACCCTCTATCAGGTTCAGAGGCAAGGGGCCGGATTCCACGTCATCCCCGGGGCCGAGGCGGTCCCCAAGTTCGCCTTCCTGGGAGTCCGAGCCTGCGAACTGGCGGCCATGGCAGTGCAGGACCAGGTTTTTCTTCAGGGCCCCCATGTCGATCCCACCTACAAAGCCCGGCGGGAGCAGGCCTTCATCGTGGCGTTGAACTGCGGCCACCAGGACCCCGGCGTTTGTTTCTGCGCTTCCCTGGGAACCGGGCCCCGGGCCGCGGCGGGGTATGACCTGGCCCTGACGGAGGTGCTCCGGGGTCAGGAGCATTTCTTCGTGGTGGAGATCGGCACCATGCGCGGGGCCGATCTCATCCGGGAACTTCCCGAGCGCATCGCGACGCCCGAGGAGGTTGACGCCGCGGCCCGGGTGGTGGCGGCCGTGGCCGGGAATATGGGCCGGGGGCTCGATACCACCGATATCAAAGAATTATTCTACGCCAATTATGAACATCCCCGCTGGGATGAGGTCGCGGCCCGCTGCCTGAATTGCGGCAACTGCACCATGGTCTGCCCCACCTGTTTTTGCCATACCCTGGAGGATTCACTTAACCTGACCGGCGTGGCGGGGGAACGGCAGCGGCGTCTGGACTCCTGCTTCAGCGTGGATTTCTCCTATCTGCACGGCGGCAGCATCCGCACCTCGCCTAAGTCCCGTTACCGCCAGTGGTTGACCCACAAGCTGGCCACCTGGATCGACCAGTTCGGCTGTTCGGGCTGCGTGGGCTGCGGACGCTGCATCACCTGGTGCCCCGTGGGCATCGACCTCACCGAGGAAGTCCGGGCCATCCGGGAAACGGCCGCGGGAGTTCGGAAGGAGTAACACCATGGATACGATGGAACCCATTCTGGCGGCGCATCCCTTTTTTAGAGGCCTGGATTCGCGCTATCTCAAGCTTATCGTCGAGTGCGCTTCCCGGGAGACGTTTTCCCCGGGGAAATTTCTGTGCCAGGATAACGAAGAAGCCAGGAAGTTTTACGTCATCCATCACGGCCGGGTGGCGGTGGAAATATACCGGGCTCGCCGGGGAGCGGTGACCCTTCAAACGATCGGAGAGGGCGAGGTGTTGGGGTGGCTGTGGTTTGACCGGCCGTATCACTGGCATATGGATGCCCGGGCCCTGGACCTGACCCGGGTCATCAGCCTGGAGGTTCAAGGTCTCATGGACCGATGTAACCGGGACCATGATTTCGGCTACGAGCTCATGCGGCGCTACGCCCATCACCTGGCGGTGCAGTTCCGGGTGACCAAGGCCCAGCTGGCTGATTTTTATGGAGATTGATGGGGGAAAGGTCTGGCGGGGAAAGCCATTTTGTTCTGTCTTGAAAAGTCTTTCGTAGGGTGCGTCCTACGCACCAATTGATGGCCGGAAACGGCGGGCAGTGCCCGCCCTACAGTTAACTTTTCGGAGCACAGCAGCCGCGACGGCTGTTCTACAGAAAACGGAAAACCCAAAACGGTATAAGCACCAGGAAGACATATGACAGCAAAGCTGCCGGATCCAATGCTACCGACCCCTTTTGTGGTCCAAAAAGTGAAACGGGAGACCTCCGACACCTACACCCTGGACCTGAGCCGGGCCGACGGCCCCACGAACTTTGCCTTTGCCCCGGGCCAGTTCAACATGCTCTATGCCTTCGGGGCCGGCGAGGTGCCCATCTCCATCAGCGGCGATCCGGCTGTTCCTAAAACTCTGGTGCACACCGTGCGCGACGTCGGGAACGTCACCCGGGCCATCTGCCGCCTGAAGCGGGGAGAGGTGCTGGGAGTGCGGGGTCCCTTCGGGGTCCCCTGGCCGGTGGACCGGGTGGCGGGCGAGGACGTCCTGATTATCGCCGGCGGCCTGGGGTTGGCGCCCTTGCGGCCGGCGTTGTATCACCTGCTCCAGCATCGGGGCGAATTCGGCAATATCGAGCTGATCTATGGCGCCCGGACCCCCAAGGACCTGCTCTACCCCAAGGAACTGGAGCGCTGGCGCGGCCGCTTCGACCTCCGGGTCCACGTCACCGTCGACTCAGCGGCAGACGATTGGCGCAGCAACGTCGGGGTGGTGACCAAGATCATCGACCGGGCCCGGTTTGATCCCCCCAGCACCGTGGCCCTGATCTGCGGCCCCGGGGTGATGATGCGCTTCACCGTGCTGGAACTCATGAGCCATGGACTGACACCGGAACAGATCTACGTGTCCATGGAACGCAACATGAAATGCGGCATCGGCCTGTGCGGGCATTGCCAGTGGGGGCCGTATTTTGTCTGCAAGGACGGCCCGGTGTATCGGTTTGACCGCATCAAAGACTGGTTCGACCGGCGGGAGGTGTGACATGACCCCGAAGCGTAAGCCCAAGCTGTCGGTGTGGAAATTCGCCTCGTGCGACGGCTGTCAGCTCTCCCTCCTGGATTGCGAAGACGAACTGCTCACCATCGCCGGGGCGGTGGATATCGCCTATTTTGTCGAGGCCTCCCGGGCCATGGTCAAAGGCCCCTATGATTTGACCCTGGTGGACGGCTCCATCACCACGGCCCACGACGCGGAGGTGATCCAGCAGGTGCGCCGGGCTTCCAAGTACCTGGTGGCCCTGGGCACCTGCGCCAATTCCGGGGGCATCCAGGCCCTGCGCAATTTCAAGGATGTCAACGACTTCATCAATGCGGTCTATGAGCACCCCGAATATATCCAGACCCTGAAGGAGTCCACCCCTATATCGGCCCACGTCAAGGTGGATTTCGGCCTCAACGGCTGCCCCATCAACAAGCACCAGCTTCTGAAGGTCATCAGCGCCTTTTTGCAGGGGCGCCCCCCCATGGTCCGGTCCCACAGCGTCTGCCTCGACTGCAAGGTTAAGGGGAATATCTGTGTGATGGTCATGGGCACCCCCTGCCTGGGGCCGGTGACCCATGCCGGATGCGGGGCGCTCTGCCCCACCTATCACCGCGGCTGTTATGGCTGCTACGGCCCCAAGGAGACGCCCAACACCGCGGCCCTGGCCGCCTGGTTCAGCCAGAGGTTAGGTATGAGCGAGCCCAACCTGGTGCGGGCCTTCCGGGCCTTTTACGCCAACGCCCCCGCCTTTCGCCAGGAGAGCGAAGCCCATGACCGGTAAAAATATCATTGTCAAATATCTGGCCCGGGTGGAAGGGGAAGGGGGCCTCAACATCCAGATTAAGGATAACGCCGTGACCGGGGTGCAGTTGAAGATCTTTGAACCGCCACGCTTTTTTGAGGCTTTTTTACGGGGGCGCAACTTCACCGAAGCGCCGGATATCACTTCCCGTATCTGCGGCATCTGCCCCGTGGCCTACCAGATGAGCGCGGTGCACGCCATGGAAAGCGCGCTGGGAGTGACGGTTTCCGGCCCCATCCGGGCCCTGCGGCGGCTGCTCTACTGCGGCGAGTGGATCGAGTCCCACGGCCTCCATGTCTTTATGCTCCACGCCCCGGACTTCCTGGGGTACCAGGACGCCATCCAGATGGCCCAGGACCACCCGGACACGGTGAAAATGGGGCTCAGGTTGAAGAAGGTGGGAAACGACATCGTCACGGTCCTGGGCGGCCGGGAGATCCACCCCATCAACGTCCGGGTGGGCGGCTTCTATAAGGCGCCACGTAAGCGGGACCTGGCGCCCCTGGCCGAAAGCCTCAAGTGGGCCCGGGAGGCGGCGGTCAAAACGGTGCGCTGGGTGGGCGGTTTCACCTTCCCGGAGTTCCAGCGGGACTACGAGTTCGTGGCCCTGCGTCACGGGGACGAATACCCCTTCAACGAAGGCCGGGTGGTGTCCAATAAGGGCCTGGACATCGCGGTCCAGGACTACGAGCAGCACTTCGCGGAAGAGCAGGTGCCCCATTCCCACGCCCTGCACTCCAGCCTGAAAGCCCGGGGCGCCTATTTTGCCGGTCCCCTGGCCCGCTACAACCTGAACTTTGATCGCCTCACTCCCCTGGCCCAGGAAATGGCCCGGGAGGCCGGGCTGGGTCCTGTTTGCTTGAACCCCTTTCAGAGCATCATCGTCCGGGCCGTAGAGTTGCTCTACGCCGTAGAGGAGGCCTTGGCCATCATCGCGGCCTACGAGAAGCCGGATCAGCCGGCGGTGCCGGTGGAACCCCGGGCGGTTGTGGCCTGCGCCGCCACCGAAGCCCCCCGGGGATTGCTCTACCACCGCTACCAGCTCGATGCCGACGGCGTCATCCTCGAGGCCAAGATCGTGCCGCCCACCTCCCAGAACCAGGGGATCATCGAGGCCGACCTGGGTCAATTTGTCAGCCAGCACCTGGATTTGCCTGACGATAAACTCACCTGGCAGTGCGAACAAATGGTGCGCAACTATGACCCGTGCATCTCCTGCGCGACGCATTTTTTGAAGCTCAACCTGGAGCGCGGCTGATCAGCGTTTAAGAACTTTGTTGCATTGTTGGTGGCACCGGCATCTTGCCGGTGCGGTGCACAGGCTGGAAGCCTGTGCCACCAAAGTTTGAGGTAGGGTGCGCACCGCGCACCATTGGTCGATCCGGCGGCGGGCACGGAGGCCCGCCCCTACGGCCAGGCAATTTTTTATGTTCCGATTAATATCTCTCTGAGAGCAACCCGGTACCATT
>JAUSOZ010000122.1 GCA_030655955.1 Deltaproteobacteria bacterium | reverse complement strand
AAGCTAAGGCGATGAACACCACATTCTCGCGGCAGGCTTGTTCGATCCTCCGAGAAGAAATCAGCCCCCGGGAATAGGCCAGCAACACCACCTTCAAGAGGATCTTGGGGTCATACGCAGCCCTGCCGGTCTCATCATTACGGTATTTGCCATGAAAGATGGCCATATCCAACCGCTTTTCCACCAGGGTATGAATAGCAAACTCCAAGGTTCCCGGCATTAACTGGTCTTCCAGAGAAACCGGTAAGAGAACTTTTTGGCGATAGTCATAGGTTTTAAATTTGGCCATGGCTTATCCACCCCGAAAAGTTATGGGACAAGGATAGCACAAAACTACTATTTTATAAAGATTATAATTGGTTAGGCCTGTTTTTGAATGGATTGATGAAGGCAAAAATCAGGAATGAAATGATCGAGGAGGTTAGCTTTTTCGACAGCCTCAGCAGATCGCGAATCTCCGCCCCAGCTTGTCTAACCGATCTTTTGTTCAAAATGAGCGCCAGGGTTTCTTATCATTACTGGAGGTGGTATGTCTATGTGGCCTCCATCTTCCCTCTGGATCACCACTACCGATCAGTGCTGGCCTGGGGTTCTTAAGGTCCACCGCCTTGAGGTATCCGGGTTCTAAGGGGCAGGTATGCCAAAATTTCTGCAAAAATTACCAGGTCCAGTAGCTTGGTCGACAAAATCAAGTAAATTTATGTTAGCGTATTCCCTTCGAAACAATTTTGATACAAAAAGAGGAACCTTTGGGTGGGTTAAACTCGGGGAGAGAGGTACCCAAAACATTTTTTGACTGCGGTGGCCAAAATTGCCGCATAATCTCGGATAGTAAGCCTTTGACCCAAGTTCTACAGTAAACGCCGATTTTCGTAGGTAAGTGGTTGAAATTATTATACGCACTTTGGGTTTTGAGAAAAATGCGGTGCCGAAAGATAATCGCGCCCATATAACTATTTGATATCGCTATATTTTAAAAAACTGGCTGTAGAACTTGGGTTTGAATACAATTCGGTATTAGACCCAAAACAGGGGCGGACACCTTGGTCCGCCCCTACCCACCCCAAGCAGTGGAGATTAATCCAAAAGCAGCGGCAGGGTGGAGGTTATTTTGCCTTTGCCTCCGGTATAAACCACCTGGTCCACCCAGCCGCAGTCGGAACCCGCTATTACATATTCGTCCTTGTAATATCGCCACCGGAGGGTGTGGCTGCCGGCAGGGATGGTGAAGGTCTTCTGCTGCCAGTCCACGTCGCCGCTGATTGCCCCCGCTTGCTCCACGCTGTCGATATAGAACAGGAGATAATCATAATCAGGTTCAGAGGAAACCTTCCACCAGAAGGAAATGGTGCCCGGACCAGTCACCACCGTCTGTAACCAGGAAGCCTGGAGGTCGGTAATCGCTCCGCTCTGGGCGGCGCTGGCGCCGGCGCCGCTCTTATAGACGGTGGTCTCCCCCAACCAGACTTTGCCACCGTCACCGCCGGTGGTGAAGACCAGGGTGGCGTTGTCCAGGGCCTGTTGCAAGGTCACCGCTGGAGATCCAATTTGAATGTCCGCGGTCATCGTTGCGCCGGAGTTGCTGATATTGGTAATGCTGAACTGAGTATCATTGCAGTTATACCAGGAACCGCTGCCCGGTTGGGTCGCAAAGGTCCAGGACCGCTTGTTGGAGGAGCCGGGGTAGGGGTTGCCGGCGTTGCCTCTATTGGTGTTTTTCTCCAACTCCAACAAGTTGTCGGCCTGCTCCAGGGCTACCAAATAATGCTGTCCCGGGGCGCAACTACAAGGGATGACTTGAGTGCAGGGATAATCATTCTGGATGGAGTAGCTCCATTGGGCCTCATCCACATGCCAGATCAAGAGACCATTGCCGGGCAAGGTGTCATAGTAGTTGGAGACCGTCTGGCGATTTTCCACCAGAAAATACTCCGAGGGACCCAGGACTGTAGAGGTCAGTTTGAGGACGGTTTGGGCCGACGGATTGTTGGCGACCTGGGGGATACTTTTGCCGGTGACATTGCCGCTGATAACGGTGGGGGTAACAAAGCCCATCTGGATACGGGACCAGGCGTCAGGCCAGGCCGGGCTCCCCCCCCCGGGGGACGGGCCATTCCACGAACCGGAGGCCATCAGGCTCCAATAGCCAATGCCTTCGGATGTATTTTTGCGATCATACAAGTCCGGGAGATTCCAAAAGCTGTGGCCCATCTCATGGGCGTAAACCCCGATGCTCATATCGCTGTTAGTGGCGCTGGCAGTTAACCAATATTCCGGCACGGTATTATATTTTCTGATTACCACGCCATTTTTGGTCCTGGGGTTTTTTAGGCTCCAGGCATGGGAATGGATATCGGTTACTTGCCCGGTTTTTTCGCGGCCTGAGCCGGCGTGGATAATTGTGATGGGGTAGATTTCACTGGTGCCGGGAATGACGTATTGAGAAAAATCCACCACGCTGGCAATGGCGTCCACCACATCTTCCGCCATTTTCTGGCAGTTATTGGGGTATGTGCCCAACCCATAGGCATTATTAACGTAATAACTATAATTTTGGGGAGCCCGTTTCCAACCGAGAGCGCTGGGTAGATTTACGGTGACGATATCCACCTGGCCGTAAGAGACTTTATTGTAGAAATCCCGCACCGAAACCATCCCGCTTCCCGGCGCCGCAAAGATCAGGTCGTCAAAAAAAGTAGCCGGAGCGGTCTTGACTTTATCGCTGAAATCCACCAGCACCACCAGGAATCGCACGGTGCCGATCAAAGGTGAAGGATTCCCGTCCGAGTAATCAGGCCCCTCCCCTGGGGGGTGCATGGCTGCTGCAGCCAGACCTTCGGGAAGAATTAACTCCCCCCGGGCAATTTTATCTAATAAATCGGGGTGCAGCGGCATAGCCTGCACCGCACCTGGGAGAACCAGGAGAAACAAAACCAACCCCAACCACCAAATTCGCCCGGATTTTTTCATGACGACCTTCTGTTTTCTGCTTATGGCAATTCTTTAGCCGCGGAAACTTGTAAGATAATTCTACCCCCTTGGGCCTGCAACCGGCCGGTGAGAAGCAGACGCCGCCCCACGTAGTAAGCCATGCTCTTGGCCGAGCCTTTACCCTCGCGCGGGTGATATACCTCCATAGGCACCCAGGCATCCGTTTGCAGGCGCTCCCCGGAGTCGGCGCGCAGAAAAAAGGTAACCGCCAACCCCCGGCCTTCAGCCACGAGGGTCCCTTCTACGGTCACTTCCCGGTCCAGATATTTTTCCGGTTCTTGAAAAATCTTATTCATGGAGCCAGGGGAGGGGGAGATTGGGGGGCCGGAGGGTGACGCCATGGCAAGCGGGACGCCCCAGCCCACGGCCAGCACCAAGAGTAAAAGTAACCCCGCTAACCAACCCTGCCGGCGCATCATTAAAGGCGATAAGCTTCTGCTAAATAAATAAGTTCTGACAAGCTTCAATGAAAACCCGCCTTTCGGTATAATTTTATCCGATATGGTTTTGGGGATACCTCTTCCCGAGAAAAAAACCGGAAGGTTTCCTTTTTTGTAGACCAAATTGTCTTGTGGAAGGCATGATTGCACAAATTTTCATAAAAATATAATTTTTTCTTGAATATTAATTTTAATAAATTTTTGGTGAGCAGATTTTTTGTAAATATTCAGCCTATGAAACGTTGACCAACACCGACCTGTAATGGTGCGCAAGAGGAAGTTAAAAAGACATGTTATTGCAAACCGAAATTGAAAATTGCTTGCCATTTTCGACAATTATCTTCTTCGCCGGAAAAATTCCAGATATGATCTGGAGAGCTAAATTGACTTTATGTGGGGGGATTTCCGGGACCTTTTAATGTCCGATGGTATTATGCTTGATGGGGAGGGTGCTTGGCCAAGTCTTGACCATGACAAAACGAGTCAGTCATCAACGCCCCCTGCCTTGCTTCCGTGCGGTAATGTCCTGGATAAACCCTTCATAGTAGCTGATAGCGCCGGTTTCGTCCCGCACCGCCCGGGCATCTACCGCGATCCAGTATTTACTGCCGTCTTGACGGTAAACCTGATATTCCTGTCCCCGGATGACTCCCGCCTCGGCCACCTGGCGTTTGAACTCATCTCGTTGCTGCGGGTCCACAAAGACCGGGTGGCCCAGGTCCATGATGCCGGTGATCATCTCCTGGGGGGAATCGTAGCCGTGCATACGGGCCAGGGCCTGGTTGACGCTGAGCAGACGGCCATCGGGCGTAATCTGGAAGATGCCGATCACGGCGTTTTCATAGATGCCGCGATACTTGGCTTCAGCCTCCTGCAAGGCCTGCTCCGTGAGCTTGTGGGCGGTGATATCCTGGATCATGGCCATCTTGGACATGGTGCCGTCGGGATGCCGGATGGGGGTGTTGACCACATAGAACCAGCGGTGGTCTTTGGGGCTTTGCACCTCCCAGCGCACCGTCTCTCCCCCGAAGACCCGGTCATTGACACACCAGGGGCAAACATCGTCCCGGTCATGGAGCACCTGATAGCATTTCTGGCCCAGGGGATAAGACCCAGTGCGCTCGATGAAGCGCTGGTTCATGAATTCCACTTCGAAGTTTTGCGAGCAGATATAAATGTGGCCGTCGAAGCCTTCAATCATGGCTTCATACTGGGCCCACAAATCCCGCCAGGCCTCGGAGGACCGATGGGAACGGGATTCCGCCTGCTCTAAAGCCGCCACCTGTTGGCGCAGTGCGACTAATTCTTGAATGAGATCAGTTCTGTCCCGGTCTTCGTCTCGCATCCTGCTTCCTTGCACGGTAAGACTGATTTAGATTGCGCTACTGTTTATAATTTATGGTATTTATAACAAATTAACAAGGTATTATGCCATGGGTGCCCATACGCCGCTCCTGATCCGGCGCTGCTCATACCTTTGGCGGTCAATGGACAATTTTTGTAGGGGGGGACCTGCGTGCCCCCCCAAGAGGGCGCACACACAGGTGCGCCCCTACGTTTACTTCGTTCCTTTTTGAACGCAACTCGAGACCTCTGCGAAAGTCTCTATCCCTGTCCTTCTTCATCAAAATGTAGCGTAGGCGCCCTCGCCTGCGCCTAAATAGAGTATGGACAGCCGAGGGCGGCTATCCTACATGAGACTTTCGCAGAGGTCTCAACTCGGTATCAAAGGGAAGAAAACCGCGACTGATGCGCCTCATCCTGACGTCGGTCTCAAGGGTAGCCGTTATTCGACCCCTCAGTCTTCGGCAATTTTTTCGATATGGAAGACTTGCAGGTACAACCCCGGACCGAGGCGGGCGAGCTCGCCATAGAGCATGACCGGGTCCAGGCGCTTGAGCTTATACCGGTCGGCCTGCTCGGGAGTCACGGCCGCCAGGTCAAAGTACCCGGTCAGGTCAGCCGTATCATAGGTGGCGAACCATCTAAGCTGGTACCACCTGACGGGATACCGGAGCAGGGTGAGGTAATTCCGGACCATGGCCGGGTCATAATTCAGGTATTGCCAGAAATAGGCCCGCACCCGAACCTGCTGGCCGGCCTGAAGGCCGGCTGGGCCCGGGGCCAGGAGGTCACGGTAGGCTATGGGCGTGTAGGCCTGGGAGTCAAATGTGGCCGGGTGCGGCCGGAGTTCGCCGCAGGCGGAAAAGCCCAACAGGCCGCATAGGAAAATGACCCCCAACCAGCGGGAACCGGCTGGGCGCCGAGAACTACCGGAAACCCCGTCCACATGGGGCCGCAGGGAATTTTTTTTCATGGGAGTTGTTTTATCCGCCGTCTTTCCCATAATATATAACAGCTATTGATCAAGGAGATAATGTAATGGCCTGCCCCATAATTATCCGCTATCATGAAGGGGTCCAGTCTTATCTGGTGCTGGATGACAACCCCCGGGAGCTGCTGCGCCACGTGGGCTTTGCCGAGCCGTTTTCCATACGACCGTGGCTGGGGTCCGTGGACCCCGAGGACGCCCGGGAGGATTGGGCCGAAATGCTGGCAGAGGACCCGGATAACTACCAGATTGTCGACGAAGACAATCATGTTTACTGCCTGGAACGCTCAGAATGGGACCATTGCAAAATGTGGCCGCCACGGCCATAACTGGACCTGGGAAGCGGGGGTCGGGGCAATAATCTTGGGGCTCACCCCCCAGACCTTTATCCTTCCCAGCCCTTACGGGGGTTATGACGCCGCTGGGCGTCTGCTCCACGAGTCCCGGTTCTCCTATCACCCTTTTCCAGTTGTCTTCATTCGGCCTCACTCCGCCAGCAGGCACACGTGGGCCAAGACCTTGGCGTCCCCCAGGAGATGGCTCAGGAAACAAAACTCGTTGGGCTGGTGGGCACAGTCGTTGGCAGTCATCCAGACCGCAGCGGGCAACCCTGCCTTCCGAAAAAAGGCCGCCACGGTGCCGCCGCCGATGCCTCGGGGGAGCGCTTCCCGGCCGTAAACCTGGCGGATGGCCTGCTGCAGGGCCTTGACCACCGGGGCCTCCGGCGAGGTGGGCGGCGCGCTGGCCAGAGTCTGCACCGTTTCCACGTCCACGGTGATCCCGAATTTCCCGGCCGCCTCCGTGGCGATGGCCCGGACCCGCTCTGTGACCCGGGCCAGGTCGTATTCCGGCAACACCCGGCAATCCAGGTAGAAGACGTTTTTGCCCGGGATGGTGTTGATGTTGGGCACGTTGGCTTCTTTGCGGGTGGGTTCGAAGGTGCTCATGGGGGGCCGGAACAGCGGGTTGTGCCGGGGGAATTCCCGTTGCAGGTCATCTAAGGCGACGATGGCGTGGGCTGCGGCCCTGAGGGTATTTTTGGCCTTGTGGGGCCGGGAGGCGTGGCCCTGCTGCCCCAAGAGGGTCACCTTGAGCCAGAGGATGCTTTTTTCCGCCACCTCGATCATGGTGCCGTCATTGCTGCCGGCGTCGGGCACGATGATCAAATCCTGCGGCGAAAAGAGCTCGGGGTGCTCTCGTAGGAGGAAGGCCAGACCGCGCTCGTTGCCGGTTTCTTCGTCCGCCACCAGGGCCAGGGCCAGGGTGCGTTCCGGGGTGAGGCCCAAATCCAGGAAGGCCCTCACGACCATAAGGGACATGACGATGCCGTGATGGTCGTCTTCCGTGCCCCGCCCGTAGAGGCGGTCGCCATCCACCCGGAGGGTATAGGGGTCGGACTCCCAGAGGCTCAGGTCCCCCGGGGGCACCACGTCCGTATGGCTCAGGACCCAGACCTTTTCCGGCCGGTTACCGGGCAGGTAGGCCACCAGGTTGGGGCGCGTCCCGCCCGGCACCCGGTCATCCGGGGCCGGATAGTTGCGGACCTCAAGTCCCCAACTCTTAAGCACTTCCGCCAGGAAGGCGGCCTTGTCGGTCTCGCCGACGCCCCCCACCTCGGGCCCCAACGCCACCCGACAGACCAGTTGCCGCTGCAACTCGATCACCTGGTCCGGATAGGTATCCAGACGCTCAATTAAGCGCCGGAACTTCTCAGCTTGCGTCATTACCCAACCTGCCTGTATTGGATAAATTAGTGGCACAGGCTTCCCAGCCTGTGCACCCCGCACCGGCAAGATGCCGGTGCCACCAAAAACTTCTCAAACCAGAAAAATCACCGTCCGGGTCCCCCGGGCTTTTCCTTCCTGGCGCCATCATATATAATTTTGGTGCCTAAAGACAAGAAGAGTTTGGCTGGCCCCCCAGGTGGCCAGGAGCGGCGTCGAGGCCCGGCGCCCTATGCTCCGGGACGATAAGGTTGCTAACCGATTATGATATCTGCAGAAAAAATATAATCATCCCTAGGGAGGAAGTTCTATGAAGATCAAACGCATCGCCCATTTGGGAATCGCGGTGAAGGATTTGGATCCCCCGAAGAAGCTCTACACCGAAATCCTCGGCCTGGAACTCGGGGGCGAAGAGGTGGTGGAGGCCCAAAAGGTCAAGGTGAGCTTCATTAAGGTGGGTGAGTCAAGCCTGGAGCTGCTGTTGCCCACCCAACCCGACAGCGCCGTGGCCAAGTTTCTGGAAAACAAGGGCGAGGGCTTTCACCACCTAGCCCTGGAAGTGGAGGATATCCACGCCGCGGTGGCGGAATTGAAGGCCGCGGGTGTGCGGCTGATCGATGAAACCCCCCGGGAAGGAGCCCACGGGGCTCTGGTGGCCTTTCTCCACCCCAAGGCTACTTTTGGCCTCCTGGTGGAATTGTGCCAGTATCCTGACTGAGGCTAAACCTCAATGGGGATAAGCGCGGCGGCCCTGGTGGCCCAGGTCCAGGTCAATCTCCCCTTTGCTTTCTTGGAGGCGGGGTACCTCGAGAAGTTTTTGCGCCGGGGCCTTAATCCGGAAATTGGCCTGGACGCCTATAGCCTGGGACATTACCCCCCGGGGGCCTTTCGCCGGGCGGCGAAGGCTTTTCAGGGGGCCGGACGACGGATTACCCTGCACGGCCCCTTTCAAGACCTGGCCCCGGGGGCGCTGGACGATGGCATCCTGGCGGCGTCGCGCCGGCGCTGGCGCCAGGCCTTCCGCTATTTGCCGGTGTTTCGGCCGGTGGCGGTGGTCTGTCACCTGGGCTATGAGGCCCGGCACTACCACTGGGATCAGGAGCGCTGGCTGGCCCGCAGCGCCGCCACCTGGAAGGAGTTGGCCGCCCTGGCGGCCCCTTTCGGGGTAACGGTGATGCTGGAAAATGTCCATGAAACCGAGCCGGAACTCTTTCTGGAAGTCCTGGGACGGGTGGGGGCGCCCAACCTCAAGGTCTGCTTTGATGTGGGGCATCTCCTGGCCTTCAGCACCGGGGATTTCCCCCGATGGCTCGAAACCCTGGCCCCGGTCATCGGTCATCTCCACCTGCACGACAACCTCGGGGACCACGACACCCACCTGGCCCTGGGCGCCGGCCGGGTTCCCCTCAGAGAAACTCTCGACTACCTGGCCCGCCAGGGGCGCCGGCCCCTCATTACCCTGGAGCCCCACCAGGAGGGCAGCCTGGAGCCATCCCTGGAGCACCTGGCCGGCATCTGGCCCTGGGACTGACAGGGCCGGTGGGTTCGATCTCATCCGCCAGCAAATTGAGAAAATATTGTCAGTCCTTAATTTTTAAGACAAATTCACCTTACCAGCGGGTTTTTTACCTTCAAGGCGGGGAAGCGGCCGAAATCCCGGTCGGCGGTCCATAATTCCCGGACGCCGTGGCTTTGGCACAAGGCTGCGATGCGGGCGTCATGAATCTGAGGCCCGGCGACTCGTCCCACCTGGAGGGTAAGCCGCAACTCCGGCCAATATCCCTCTGATTCCGCCAGCAGGACCAGGCTGGGAGATTCCAGCCAGACTGTCACCTGATCGAGAGCCGCATCCAAAGGGGTGGGGGGCGCATAGATTTTGGGATGCGTGACGATGGCCAGGAATTCGTGAAGGCAAGGCCAGGGGATGGCCCAGGATCCTCGCCCCTCGGCCAGTTCCACGATCGAACCGTAGGCGGCGTCGTGCCAGGGTGAATCTTCACGATGCGCATAGACCAGGAGATTGGTATCCACGGCAATCATGCGCCGCGGCCCTCATAAATGAGACCCCGAATCTGGTCCCAGGCAGCCCCGGTAACCTGGGGTTGCAGTCCGTTGCCCTTAAAGGAGGCTTTGCGAAGCCTAAAGTTGCGGCTTCCCTCCCTTTCGGCGATAACCTTTCTCAAACCTTCCTCTACCAATGACCGGACCGTGGTTTTTTCCCGGCGGGATACCTGCCGGGCGGCTTCAAGGAGGGTATCTGATATCTCTATGGTTGTTTTCATATGGGTATATGTATCATTTAATACAGCTATATGTCAATCTAAAATTTTTTTGTGCCGTAACTGATTATGTTACCAAAATCGTCGGCTCGTGATGGTGATAATTTATCCGGTTGTACCAAAGCCAAAATAATAGTGTTCGTCCCCAATAAATCAATTGCTTTACAGCCGGGAGGCGAACGGATAGAATATAATCGTTTGTATAATGTGGTCTATATACTGGAAAACTTCCCCGCGGTCCGAAACCGCGTAAGGTTGCAGAGGGGAAGTACCGATATAATAAGGGCAATGTCAGCTCTATGAAATACCTGGCTATTCTTGGTTCCACCGGCTCCATCGGCCAAAGCACCCTGGCGGTGGTGGCGGAACACCCCGGCGAGTTTGCGGTAACCGGGTTGGCCGCCGGCCAAAACGTCAAGGTCCTGGCCGAACAGATAGGTCAATTTTGCCCGGCGCGGGTGTCGGTGCAAGATGAGGCGGTAGCCGCCGCTTTGCGGGAATTATTGCCTAGGGAGGGGGCCCCCGAAATTCTCTGGGGTGCGGCCGGGGCCCGGGAGGTGGCGGTGGCGTCCGGGGCCGACCTGGTGGTCTCCGCCATGGTGGGGGCGGTGGGCCTGGAGCCCACCCTGGCCGCGATCCAGGCCGGACTGCCGGTGGCCCTGGCCAACAAAGAGACCCTGGTGGCCGCCGGTTCCCTAATGATGGCCGCGGCCCGGGAACAGGGCGTATCCATCATCCCGGTGGACAGCGAACATAGCGCCATTTTTCAGGCCCTGAACGGCGAACCCCGGGAGGATGTGCGGCAGCTCTGGCTTACCGCTTCCGGGGGGCCGTTTCGCACCTGGGACCCGGAGCGCCTGCGCGGCGCCACCGCGGCCCAGGCCCTGAAACATCCCAACTGGAGCATGGGGCCCAAGATCAGCATCGATTCGGCCACCATGATGAACAAGGCCCTGGAGGTTATTGAGGCTTCGGTGCTCTTCGGGCTCCCCGTGGATCAGGTGGGGGTTTACATCCATCCCCAGAGTATTATTCATTCCCTGGTGGAATTTGTGGACGGCTCGGTGATTGCCCAGTTGGGGGTGCCGGACATGCGCCTGCCCATCGCCTATGCCCTGACCTATCCCCGGCGCCTGCCCCTGAACTCGCCGCGACTGGATCTGTGCCAGGTGGGCCGGCTCACCTTTGAGACTCCCGATATGACCCGTTTCCCGGGGTTGGCCCTGGGATATGCCGCGGCCCGGGCGGGAGGTACCATGCCCGCAGTGCTCAATGCCGCCAACGAAATAGCGGTAGCCGCCTTCCTGAACGGCCGCCTCGGTTTTATGGGCATCCCCCAAACCGTGGAGACCACTATGGAGGCCCACCGGCATGAACCGCTGGAGAGCCTGGAGCAGGTCCTGGCCGTCAACCACTGGGCCCGGGGTTTTGCCCAAGGATTGATCGACCGGGGGATTTAGCGCCTCTCGGCGCCCCCTGATCACCGACCGACATGATTACAATTTCTCCCACAGGAGCATACAGACTTTTATGATAACCGTTTTGGCGACCATCATCGTCCTGGGGGTCCTGGTCTTCGTCCACGAATTGGGCCATTTCCTTATGGCCAAACTCTTCGGGGTACGGGTGGACGCCTTCTCCCTGGGCTTCCCGCCTAAGTTGCTGCACAAAAAAATCGGCGATACGGATTACCGCCTTTCCGTGGTGCCGCTGGGGGGCTATGTCAAGCTTTTCGGGGAAAATCCCAAGGATGAAGTGCCCCCTGAGTTGCAACCGGTGTCATTTTCCCATCACCCGCTCTGGCATCGGTTTTTGATTGTTTTGGCGGGACCCACCTTCAACCTGATTTTCGCCGCGCTGGCCCTCTTTCTGGTCTTTGCCTTTTCCGGCATTCCCTATCTCACCACTGAAATCGGCGGGGTGAAAGCGGGTTCCCCCGCGGCCCAGGCTGGCCTGCAAAAAGGCGATCAGGTCCTGGCGGTGGAAGGTCAAGCGGTGAGCCGCTGGGAACATCTCTCGGCGAAAATCCGGCAGAACGGGGAAAAGCCCTTGAACCTGTCGGTACGGCGGGGAGACCGGGACTTCCAGGTCACGGTGACCCCCCAGCGCATGGAGACCTCCGACATCTTTGGGGCCAAAGTCTCGGCTGTGATCATCGGCGTCTCTTCCGGGGATACTCCGGCCGTGGAGCATGTCGGTCCCCTCCAGGCCCTGGAGCTAGGCGTAGTTTACACCGGCCGCCTTACCTGGCTGACCGTAGAGAGCCTGTATAAACTGGTGATCCGGGAAGTGCCGCTGAAGAGCATCGGCGGCCCCATTCTCATCGCCCAGATGGCTGGCAAACAGGCCGAAATGGGGGTGACCTACCTGGTGCAGTTTATGGCGGCGCTGAGTATTAACCTCTTTCTGATCAACCTCCTGCCCATCCCCGTTTTGGATGGCGGACACCTGTTTTTCTTTTCCGTGGAGGCGATCCTGGGCAAGCCGGTGCCGCTGCAGCACCGGGAAATGGCCCAGGGGTTGGGCCTGATGTTGATCCTGGCCTTGATGATTCTGGTCTTCTACCAGGATATTTTGCGCCTGGTGCAGGTCCAGTACTGATACCGTTGTCGGTTTTCGGTTCCTTAAAATGTGGCGCAGGCGCCCTCGCCTGCGATTAGATGAGTGTGGACAGCCGAGGGCGGCTGTCCCACATGTGCTTTTCCGAAGCAGCCCAACGGAATAAGAATCAGCCCATGCTCCTTTTAGCCCTGGACACCGCCACCGAGACGGGTAGCCTGGCCCTGGTGGCCGGAGACCGGGTGCTGATGGAGTATTCCCTGGAAAGCCCCAACGCCTACCTGACCAGCCTGATGCCCGGGGTGGCCGCGATCCTGAGAGATACCGGCCAGGAAATCGCCGATCTGGGCGCCGTGGCCGTGAGCACAGGCCCCGGTAACTTTACGGGGCTGCGTATCGGGCTGGCCACCGCCAAGACCCTGGCCTGGTCCCTCAAGTGCCCGTTGGTGCCGGTGCCCACCCTGGAGGTGCTGGCGGCTCAGTTCTCCTTTCACCCACACCCCGTCGGAGTGGTCATGGACGCCAAGCGCGGGGAAGTCTTCTGGGGGCTATTCCGGTGCCTTGAAGATTGGCCCCAGGTGCTGGAAGGGCCGCTGCGTCTGCCGGTGGAGGAACTTCCGGCCCGGCTGCCGGCCCCGCTCCTGCTCACCGGTCCTGGCCTCGAGGTTCACCGGGAGGTCCTGGGTCCCCGGCTCTCCCCGGAGATTGTCTGGGCGCCCCAGGCAATGCGGCGGCCCCGGGCCTCGACCCTGGCCCGGCTGGCGCGCCACCGCCTGGAACTGGGTCTGACCGCCCCCCCTGCCCAACTGATCCCCACCTACCTGCGCCCGGCGCTGTGATATCAAGTCAAAGGGTGGCACAGGCTTTCCAGCCTGTGCAGGCGCAGGCTAAAGCCTGCGGCTACCCAAATAGCTCTCGAACGCAACTCGGTATCAAAAACGAAACTTATTGATAAAATTTGTAAAATGTTTGATATATACAGGGTGAGAGCGTTCTTAGTTTCGTGATCAGTTTCGACTTAGACTATCCTCCTTACTTCGTCCAGGGTTCAAGTTAGCCTTCTCTATGAGTAACGGGGGAGCTCCTGGGAAATGGCACCCTAAAAAGAACCGACTTATTTTGAGGTCTGCTATGTCTGACCGTGAATCCCAAGATCATATTGCGGCTGAGGAAGTTGCACATCTCTTAGAACTGACTGAAATCGCGTTACAGGCTGAAGACCTCGAAAGGCTGGCCCAGAGAGTGCTGCCCGTGTTGACGCAAGTGATGGGAGCGACTGGGGCCATCCTATGCCTTGAAGAACCCCGGCCTCCCTTTCACTCCCTCTTCCCAGAGGGGATTCAAGCCGACACCCTGCCCTTGATCAAGAAAATTTGCATCGAGCAATTCCAGCACATTCCGATCCAGGATGATTCCCGTCCCATAATCGTCCCTTTATCCCCCCAAGAAGCTTCCTCTCTGGTCCTGTTTTCTCTGGGGCGCCAAATGAAGCCGCTGGGGTTTTTCGGCCTGGTCCTGCCTGCGCCTTACCAGCTGCCCCGGCAAATTTTCTTGCGAAAGGTTACCGCTTTGCTGGCTTATTTTGTCGGCCAATCCCTTGACCGGTTGGCGTGCGACCAGAAGATCGCCCACCTCAACACTTACCTCGCAGTGAGTTCCAAAATCGCTCAGACCCTGAACCTCCGTGAAGTTATCGAGGCCGTTTTGTACTCCAGTATAGCCGCGGTTGCCGCCGAAGCAGCCTCGGTGCTGCTCCTTGATGCGGAGAAAAAGAACTTTCGATTTTACGGGGTGGAAGGACCTGCGAAGCCAGGCCTGATGGATGTCACCTTTCCCGTTGATCAGGGACTGGCGGGTTATGTCTTTCGAACGCAAAAATCCGCCATCTTCAACGATGTCCAGCAAGACCACCGGTTTTATGGCAAATTCGATTCGGTCTCGGGCTTTCAAACGAAAAATCTGGTGGCCATTCCCCTGGTGGCCGGGGATGAAAAGGTCGGCGTATTGGAGGTCCTGAACAAGGCTGGCGACGAGCCATTTTATGAAGGCGACCGTCTGCTGCTGGAATCGATTGCCGGGGAAATCGCCTTTGCCATCCGTAATGCCAATATAGCCGAGGAAAAACAGACCCTGGCCACAGAAATCCAACGGATGCTCGAATTTCAGACCAAGCTGATCCAGACTTCCAACGATGGCATCGTGGCTAACGATCGGTGGGGCAACATTATCATTTTTAATGAAGGGGCCGAAAAGGTCCTGGGCTATCGAAACGATGAGGTGATTGGCAAGATCAAGGTCACGCAACTCTATCCTCCCGGGGTGGCCCAAGAGGTCAGGGCAACGATAGATGGCCCGGAGTATGGGGGCCCGGGGCGCTTGATCCATTATGAGACCATAGGGTTGAGCAAAACCGGCGAGCAAATCCCCGTCGAACTCTCCGCCAGTCTTATTTATAGCAACAATCAAGAGGTAACCGCGGTGGGGTTTTTCCGGGACCTGCGAGAGCGCAAACAACTGCAAGAAAAGCTCCTGCAGTCCGAGCGCCTTGCGGCCCTGGGCCAAATGGCGGCCCATATCAGCCACGAGGTCAAAAACCCTTTGGTGGTTATCGGTGGGATGGCCCGTCAGGTTTTGAAGGCGGCCGGCGAAGGCCCGTCCAAGAGCGTCGAAAAACTCCAAATCATCGTCGAGGAAATTCGCCGTTTGGAGGAATTCCTGGCCGAGGTGGGCAGCTTCGCCAAGTTATCGGAGCCCCGGAAGTGTCCCGTAGATCTCAACTCTCTGATCCGGGAAATGTGCCTCAAATTGGAGGCCAATCTCCAGGAAAACTGCATAAAGTTAGCGGTGAATTTGGACCCCAACCTGCCTCCGGTCCAGTTCGACCCGCTCCTTTTGCGCCAGGTGCTTTTGAATATCGCCAAAAATGGCATCGAGGCCATGCCGGCCGGGGGTACTTTGACCTTTGCCAGCGGACGGGAGCACGACCGGGTGTTGGTGCGGATCAGCGATAGCGGTGAGGGGATTGCTCCCGAAATCATGGATAAGATCTTCCAGCCCTTCTATTCCACCAAGCCCAAGGGCAGCGGACTGGGACTGGCCATTTCCCAGACGATTATCACGGCGCACCAGGGGGAAATCAGGGTAGCAAGCCAACCTCACCAAGGCACCGACATGACGGTCTTCTTGCAAGTAGAATCAAAGTAGGGGCAATTTTCTGGAGCTGGGAAAAACCAGACCGACCCTATTCACCGGGTTGGCCCTCTGGCGTCAGCGGAAATTTTGCCGCCGCCAAGGCGAGACGGATGGCAGACGATTTTGCGGGCCGCTGGGTGATTTCACTTGACAGCGGGTAAATAGGTGGTTAATATATTCGATAGTTTAGCATGTCAGACTGAAGGCAGGGCCACAAGTCCTGGACAACTATCGGACGGGGATGCTAATTCCCGAGCCGATTTTTTTTTGCCTGACTGCTGGCTCCCTGCTTTTTGAGCAGGATATTCGCAGCACCTTTTGTAGGAGGTTTTTCAGCAATGAAGGAAACTGGCAAGGTAAAATGGTTTAATGACTCCAAGGGCTTTGGCTTTATCACCCGGGAGAGCGGTCCGGATGTATTTGTGCATCACAGCGCCATTCAGGGCGACGGTTTCCGCTCCCTGGCGGAAGACCAGGAAGTGGAGTTTGAAGTGGTCCAGGGGCCCAAAGGGGCTCAGGCCCAAAACGTGGTAAAACTCTAAACCGCAAAGCCTGAGAGTCAGAACTCCGGCGGTCTCTGGACTACCGGAGTTCTGGCATTTTAAGCCCCAGGGAGGATAAATTTGGCCCGAAATCGTTATGGCTGGCAAAAACGCGCCAAAGAGATAGCTCGAAAGCAGAAGAACGACGACAAGATGAAACGCCGCCAGGGCAAGGCTCTGCCGGAGGCCGAGGAGATGCCGGAGGGTGAGGCCTTAGAAATGGATAGCCTGCCCGAAACCGATTCGGCTGAAACCGAACTCCCGGCCGGTCCATCCCAGCCGGATTAAACGGCAAAGCGGCCGCCCGGCCGCTTTTTTTATGGTCTGACCGGCGACGCCTCATCAAACCGCCGGTTGCCGCCTTCCCTTCGACTACCGTCGCCTGGCTTCCGGAGATTCCCGGGCCTTACCCCGCCGGCCCGCCAGGTCATCACCCCTCCGGTTCGATACCGAAAAAATCCAGGTAGAATTGAAAGCGGCGTCTCTCGGTCTCGGGGTTTAACCCGAACTCTTCCAGGGAATAGCGGTGCACGCCGCCCTTGTTTTTGGGGTTGGCCAGCAAGAACCGTTCCATGGCCGTCTGCGCCGCGCCGCTCAGCTCCAGGTCGAAAAACTCATAAATCCGCCGCACCATGGACATGGGGTCTCGCAGCAATTCCACATAGTGGACATCAAACAACTGTTGGTGCGAGTTCCCCTGGGTCTGCCGGAACTTCACCGCCAGCCCGGCGCCTTCTGTCCAGCGTTGCTGCACTTGCCGGGCCATCGACACCTTATCGACCCGATCGCTAAACCCATTCCGCAACACCTCGGTGAAGCTGGCGCAGGAAGCCAGGACCTTGAGGGGGTCGCGATGGGTCAGGACGATACCGGCATCAGGATAGACCTGCATCAGGGCCTCCAGAGCCAGCAGGTGGGCGGGCGCCTTGAGCACCCACCTTTGACCGGGACAGCGCCACTGCAAATGTTGCAGAAAGTGACGGTGGAACTCGTATTCGGGGCGCTTGTCCTGGGAGTCGTGCCAGACCCGGTAGGAATGCACCGCCGACATGGTTTCGAAGGAATAACTGCGGAAGGCGTGGCTGGTGATGGCAATGCACTCTTGTGGGAGCCTGGCGCCTATCAAGTGCACCTTTTTGAAATCCGGCATCAGGAGGTCGAGCCACTTCAGTTGCCTGGCGGTGGTGGTGATGCGGGGGTCAGTGGCGTAGGACGCCTGCTCGGGCGGCGGGGAAGGATGCATTACTTCCCAAACTTGCGGGGCCCGGTGGGCCGGGTCCTGGGCCAGCATGGCGTGTAAGAAGGTCGTGCCGCTACGGGGCAGCCCGGTGATAAACAGCGGGCGGCGGATGACCTCAGCCGCGATGGCCGGGTGGCGCCGCCGATCGGCGATCAGCCGGAGGCGGTG
>JAUSOZ010000106.1 GCA_030655955.1 Deltaproteobacteria bacterium | reverse complement strand
CCGCCGTGCTCGAAGCGCTGGTGGAGCCAGCCGGCATAATTGGCGGGCATGCGGTGCCAGGGATCCTGGGCCTGGTGATAGGTACAGATCGCCTGGGGTTCGGTGCCGGCCAGAAACAGCTCCTGGCGCCGGTGGGCGCAGCCCGGCCCGGGTTTCAGGCCGGAGAAGGCGCAGACTTCAGCGCTGGCGACCCCTGGCGGCTTTTTGAAGCCCGGCCGCGGACTCCCGGCAAACAAGGCCTCGGCCAGGTCGGCCACAATGGGGGCCGCGGCGCCGGCGCCGCTCAGGTCCGCCGTGGGCCGGCCATTGAAATTGCCCACCCAGACCGCCAGGGTATACTCCGGGGTATAGGCCACGGTCCACAAGTCCCGGAAGTGGGTGCTGGTACCGGTCTTGATGGCCATGCGGTAAGGCGGATTCATGGCCGAGGCGCCGCCGAAGATGCGGACCCGGGCCATGGGGTCGCTCAAGATGTCGCTGATGATAAAGGCCGCCTGGGGAGAAAAAACCGGGGTCCCGTCGACTTGGGGGGCATCCAGGGTGAACCGCAGGGGCGCGAACTTTCCGCCGTTGGCCAGGCAGGCGTAAGCCGCGGCCAGTTGCAGCAGGCTGACTTCGGGGTTGCCCACCACCAGGCCCAGGCCGTAGTGCTCCGGGGTGAATTCCGGGCGGTTGATGAGGTGGAGCCCGGCCAGGGTGTCGTAATAAGTCTCCGTGCCCATGAGGTTGAGCAGGTGGACGGTGGAGAGGTTGAGGGAATTACCCAGGGCCTCCCGGAACGAAATGGGGCCGTGAGCCACGCGATCGAAGTTGGCCGGGATAAACTCGCCCCGGGGAGTGCGGTAGCGGCGTTCCACGTCTTCCAGCACCGAGGCGGGCGTGAACCCCTGGTCCAGGGCCTGGGCATAGAGAAACGGTTTGAGGGTCGAGCCCGGCGAGCGCCAGGCGGCGGCGCCGTTGTTGAAGCCCTGGTCCCGGTGGCCATAGGCGCAGGAGCCCACCAGGGCTAACACTTCCCGGGAGCGGTTGGCGACGATCACCGCGGCCGCCTGGGAGGCGCCGGCTTTCAGGAGCCGGGCCCGGTGCGAGTTGACGATAGCCTGGGCCCGCCGCTGGAGCGGCAGATCCAGGGTGGTCCTGATCCGTTGGGAACCCGGGGCCGCCGGTTTCTCCCGGGCCAGAACCAGGTTGACAAAATGCGGGGCTTCAAAGGGGAACGCCGGGGCGCGGGGACCGCGGCCCCGGAACCTGACGGAGTCTGACTGGCACGCCTGGAGTTCCTGGGGGCTGAGATACCCCAGTCGCGTCATGCGGGAGAGAACCCAGCGCTGCCGGGCCAGGAGGCGCTCCCGGTGGGAACCGTAGGGGTTCAGGGTCCCCGGGGCTTTGACCAGGGCGGCCAGGAGAGCGGCTTCACCCGCGGTCAACTGGGAGGCGGTTTTGCCAAAATAGGCCCAGGCCCCGGCCTCTACCCCCATGAGGTTATTGCCCATGGGCACCCGGTCGAGGTAGCGCCGCAGAATCTCGTCCTTGCTGAGTGCCGACTCCATCCTGAGGCTGCGGCAGACCTCCACCAGTTTGCGATAATAACTGCGGGGTCCGGGATAGGTGAGCCGCGCCAGTTGCTGGGTAATGGTAGAGGCCCCGGACACGATGCGGCCGCGGCTTATGTTGCTCATGGCGGCCCGGAGGATGGCCAGGGGGTCGATGCCCGGATGACGCCAGAACCTCTGGTCCTCCGCCGCCACAAAGGCCGCGGCCACCATTGGGGGGACGGCGCCCTGGGGCAGGGTGACGAGCTTGCCCCCTCTGGCCTCAGGCGCCAGGCGCAAGACCCGGCCGGTCCGGTCCAGTACCAGGGGGCCGGACCTGGTTTCCAGAGCCTCCGGTGTGAGGCGGGAGACGGACTCAAAATGCCAGGCCAGGCCGATCAGCGTCAGCAGGGCCGCAGCCAGGCACCAGGCGAGACGGCCCCATGGCAGCCTATTCAACATCAGCGCCCCTTGACGATCAGTTCTCCCTTGGGGGAGTAGCCGTTCACCCCGGGCGAATACATGGCCGCCACCCGGGTGGCCGGAGCGATAAACTTGCCCTCGCATACGGCCCGGCAGTAATACTCGAACTTCTGGGAGCCGGAGTAGACCTGGTCCCTAAAGGCCAGCACCCGGTCGTTACGGATTTCGAAATAATTGGGACGGAACCGAACGGTCCCATCCGAGGTGACGTAATCGAAGTCGTCTTCGCGCTCCTCCCCCTCCGGGATAGGTTCCTCGGTCTTGAAGGCGGTGTTGAGGGCCATCAGGCCCGCGGGCAGGGGGTCGTCCAACACCACGTAGCGCTGCCCCTTGCCGGCAACCTCCAGGAAGACCGTAACTTTCACCAGGTCCCCCACCTTGATCTCGTCCGAACCATCGGTGTTCTTGATGACCTTGCGAACCTTGAAGCCGTTGGCGGCCCCGGACGCGGCGATGTCCAGCCGGGGGGCGGTCAACTCCAGCTTGTAGAGCCAGGTTTTGCCGGCCGTGCCTTCAACGTTGACCACCGGGTCCTTGAGCAAGGCCCCGGGGTCCAGGCCCACGGTGCGGAAGCCCTTGGGGTCCAGTTTGAGGCGCTGGGGGGCGGGACCATTGGGCTGGCTGACCACAATCTCCACCGGTTTGACCCCGAAGCTGGCGTCCTTGAAGTAGCTGCCCAGGGCCAGCAGGGCCCAGCCGGTATCGGCCGTGGAGGTCCAGATGCCCTGACTGTCCAGACCCCCCAGGAGGATCAGCGCCTCCTCCTGGGTGAGGCGGTCCTTGGGCAGGATAGCCTGGGCCGCCAGAAGGGCCAGGGCCGGGGTGCGGAAACGGCTGTGAAAATCATCCGCATCGTCGGTGAACGCCTCGGCCTTAACGCCCAACAGCGGTTTGAGCTCGGCCTGGAGTTCCTTCAGGGGCTGCAGCTCCGCTTGCCTGGCCGCTAACAGCAGGAGGATTTTGCTCTCCCGGTGCATCCGGGGAAATTGCCTTCGGGCTAGATTGAAGGTGTCGCGGTCCAGGGTCTGGTTCAGGGCCAGGGCATAGGCGGCAAAGGCCTTGACCGCAGGGGAGCGTTTCTCCTCCTGGATCTGGGTTTTCAAGTAGACTGCGGTCTGGCGCAGGGCATCTTCGGGCACCGTGAGTCCATGGTTGAGGGCCAGGCTCAAGGCGGCAGCAGCGTAGATCGAGCCCCAGACGTGGGGTTCCCGCTGCCCCGGCCAGTAGGCAAAGCCCCCGGAATCGGTCTGGAGGCTCAGGATACGCTGCACCCCGCGGTTCAGGTATTGGTCTGTTTCGGCCAGGCTCACCCCGGACACCAGCCCTTTTTGAATGGCGCCCCGGAGGGCCGCCAGGGCCAGAACCCCGGAACTGGTCTGTTCCACGCACCCATAGGGGTAATTGAGCAGGTAGTGAATCGCCTCGGTCATGCGTAAAAAGGGCGATCCGGACACCGTCAGGACGGCCTTGACCTCCTCGGGGTTAATCGGCTCGGAGGGCTTCCCGGTCAGGGACGCGGGAAGCGGAACTTTGATCTCGGTAGTCCCGGCCAGGGAACCGAACCACACCTGGGTTTCGCGGACGTGGCCGGAGTTGATGCGCAGCTTCAGTTCCACCGCGTCGGTTAGCGCCTTAAATTGGCCGGCAAAACGGGCCCCGGCCAGCCCACTGGCGGCAGCCTGACCGGTGACTTCGAGTTTCAAACTGTCTTTGGGCTTGAGCGGCTCCTTTGGTTCTGCGGCGATGAGAAACAGCCCCCCATCCCCGACGGCGCTGAATTTCACCGGCCCGGTTTCGCCGCTGGCATTGAACGCCGCCACCTGGAACTTAAATTCATCCCCCCGGGTGAAGAAGCCGGGCAGACCGGGCTCCAGGTAAAAGTCCTTGGTGGCCAGCAAGGGACGCTGGACGCTGGCAAAGCGGCTGCCCCGGTCCAGGACCACGGTATAAATCCGGTAGGTGGTCATATTGTCGGGCAGCGTGAAGGTAACCTGAGCGTGTCCCTTGGCGTCGGTGCGCAGGTTGGGGTTGAAATAGGCCACCGCCTCGAAGCGCCGCCTGAGCTTGGACATAACATCTTCGCTCAAACCGCCGCCGCCGGTTAAGGGCTCATTCTTAGAAAGATAGAAGGGAGTCTGGTGCACCAGCAAAGAACGCAGTTCGCCGGTAAACACCTCCAGGGGGCGGTCAAACCGGGTCAGGGACTCCAGGGTGGGAGTCTTAAACCCGGTAAGGGCCAGGACGGCTTCATCCACCACCGCCACGGCCATTTCCGCCTCCACCCCATCGCCCTTGGCTCCAAGGACGCTGAAGTCCAGGGTCACCTTGGCCCCGGGCTCGGCCTTGAGGTCCTTGACGGCCGGGCTGATCTTGACCTGGAGGCCTTCGACAACGTGCCGCACCGGCAGGTTAAGGGTGCCCCAGTAAAAACTGGGAGCCTGGGTATCGTAGTGGCCGGCGTACACCGGGAATTCCCCCCGGGGCGTCAGTCCCAGGACCGAGACGTACAGATTAGGGGCATATTCAGCCTTGATGGGAACTTCCAGGTTGTCGACGTCCGATTTCGGGGTGATCACCTGGTACTTCAGCACGCCTTCCTGCTCCAGGGTGACCAGATAGCGGGACACCGGGCTTCGGGGCCGGGCCGTGAGTTTGGCCGTTCCCCCCGGCTTATACGCCGGCTGGTCAGCCGTCAGAGGCAGGGGCAGGTAAGGCAACTCCCGATTCTCAAAAGCATAGCTTTCGCCGATGACATCAAAGGCCGTAGCCGAAGCGAAACTATGGCCGGCGTCGTCTTTGTAGGTAAAGGCCAGCAGATAGCGGCCGCCCCAGGCGAAGGCGAAACGGAAGCTGGCCGTGCCTTTCTCCAGGGTGAGGTCGCTGGTCACGGTCTTGCGCCAGATTTCCTGCTCATCCCAATAAAGGTCGCCCTGCTCGTTGCGTTTGGCCATGTAGGCCCAGGACTTTTGCAGGATCTCGGCCTGGATGGCGCCCTTCTCGATGCGCTTGCCGTCCGGTTTGGCCAGCATAACCGTGAGGACCTGCTCCTCATCGGCCCGAGGCGACTCCGGGTGGCGGCTGATGCCCACCAAAAAGTCCGGAGTTACCTGAAAAGCCTTGGTATCCGACGCCGCCCGGCCATCGAAGTCCACCACGGTGGCCACCACGGAGAGGCCTTGCTGCCCGTTCATGACCTTGCGGTCCAGGGGAAACTCCAGTTCCGCCCTCCCCTTCTCATCCAGAATGGTCTGGCCGCTCTCGATTAATGGACCCGGATCTTCACTGCCGTAACCGAAGGTGAAGTTGTCATATCCCGGCACCTGATAGCTGGTCTTAGATTGGAAAACCTTCCAGCGCACCTGGCCGTGTTTGACCTGCCCCCCGGCGTAGTATGAGCCGCTGAGCCCGATGCGGACAAAGGGAGCCTGCTGGTCCCCCCGATTGACGTAACCCGTCAGGGGCCGGGTGGTCTGCTTAAAGTCGATGGACACGAAGTGCCGGGGCGGTTTGAACTCCTGCAACTGAAAGCTGACGCTCACCTGGTTCTTGGGGGCGGCCTCATCCCCGCCCCGGCGGCCTCGGCGGCCTTTACCGGAAGCAGCCGATTCCGCCGCAGCTTCCGGGCCGTAGGTCATTTTCAGGGTATAGGTCCCCAGGGGCCAGTAACTCTGGGTGACGATTTCCCCGGCCGCAGTGCCAAAATCCGAAGTTCGAGCCTCTTGGGTAAAGACCTGCTCGCCCTTGGGGCTGATGACCTCAAAAGAGCAGCCCTCGTCCTTGGGCGGAAAAATGCGGCCTTGGCCATATTCCCGGACCGTGCCCTTGAAGAAGACCTTTTCGCCGGGCCGGTAGACTCCCCGTTCCGTGAACACGTTGCCCTTGAGGTTGCGAATTTTCTCGCCGGCCTGCACCTGCCAAATTCCCTGGGGCTTCAGGTTGCCCTGGGGCGTTACCTGGATGAAGGCCACGTCGTCGGCGGTCCCGGCCATCAACAGCACCAGGTCGTCGGGCTTCACCACCCGCTTCACCGGCTGCAATTTTTTGGGGTTCTTGAGGGAAAATCCCGCCAGTTCATGGGGTTCGAAGAGCAGCACCCCATCGGCGTTGGTGCGCCCCAGGAAGAAGACCTCCATGTCCCGGGTGAAGCCGATGACCCCCGCCTCGGCCACGGGAGTCCCGGCCTTGAGCGAGGTGACCCAGAGGAGGAGGTTTTGTTGGCCGCGTTTATAGGTCAGGCCCAGGTTGGTGATTTCAAAGAGCCGGGGCGGGGTAGCCGCGACGCTGCCGGCCTCATTGTCTTGCACCCGGATGAGTTCCAGGGCGCCGGTCTCCTTGCCCTGGCGAAAGCTCAGCGGCAGGGTGACCGCCCAGGGCTTGTTCTTCTCGCCCGCGGCGGGAAAGAGTTGTTTCTCAGCCAGAGGCGGGGTGACAAAGCCGGCCAGATCCTTATGCGCCGCGAGAAAGGGTTTGAGCCCTTCGGCTGCGGTCTTTAATTCATCGAGGCAGCGGTCCCAGTCGGCCGGGGACTTCTCCACCGCCAGGGCCAGGGGCAGCAGAAGCGGCGGCACCCGGATGCCTTCAAACCTCAGGTTGTTGACATTCTGGGCCCGGACGTGCAGCAACTGACGGCTGTCCCGTTCGATGACGCTTTGGCTCCCGACGAATTCCACCTTGGGGGGCCGGTCGGCCATGAAAAAGGAGTTGACCGTTTGGTGGTAGGTCTTTTGCCCCACCCGCAGGGTTTGGGGCAGGGTGAGGAGATAGCCGGTGCCGTACCGGAAAGCCCCCCGGAGCTTCAGGACCCCTTTGGAGTCGAGCTTGGTGCGGTTCCAGTCGACCTTGACCCGGGGCAGCAGCCGCAGATTGCCCTGAAGATTTTCCAGCAAGAGGGGTTGGCTGAAAAAGACCCTGACC
>JAUSOZ010000103.1 GCA_030655955.1 Deltaproteobacteria bacterium | reverse complement strand
GACCGCTGCGGCTACCCGGGGGGTCGGGAGGATGTCCAGGCCGTAAGGTTGGGCCCGCCGGGCCAGGTCCCGGGGGGTGGCGGACCGGAAGTATTGCGGTTGGGTAAAGATGACCATCTGGGCCAGGGGCAGGAGCCGGCTCAATATAGTGTCCACGTCCTTGTCGGCCATAACTCCCATCACCAGGATGAGACGGCCGTGGTTGCTGACCCTTTTCAGGTTCTGGGCCAGGGTCAGGGCGGCGGCGGGGTTGTGGGCCCCGTCCAGCAGAACCCGGGGGTCTTGGGCGACCACCTCCAGGCGGCCCGGCCAGCGCGACGTCGCCAGGCCCTCCCGGATGGCGGCC
The DNA here is from genome assembly GCA_030655955.1 of Deltaproteobacteria bacterium. Lineage (GTDB taxonomy): Bacteria > Desulfobacterota > Desulfobaccia > Desulfobaccales > 0-14-0-80-60-11 > 0-14-0-80-60-11. Next base: position 4,449 of record JAUSOZ010000103.1, on the reverse strand, counting down.
TCGGGCACGGGAAAACCATCCCGGCTGATAAGTTCCACCACCGCCAGGGCCACCGCGGCATTGCCATACTGGTGCCGGCCTCTGAGGCTGAGGTGTAGCCCAGGGATATGGTGCTGCAGGCCGAAATAATCGAACGACCCCCGGGATTTGCCCCTGGTTTTGAAGTCTATGCCGCCCTGGTAGAGGGGGGCGCCCGCTTCCCGGCAGCGGCTGCGGAACAATTCGAGCACCTGTTTTTGCCGGGCATAGGTGACCAGCGGCGCCCCGGGCTTGATGATTCCGGCTTTTTCTCCGGCGATGGCCAAGAGCCCCTCGCCCAGGTGTTCCTGGTGATCCCGGGAAATGTTGGTTATCACCGAAACCAACGGCGCCACGATGTTGGTGGCGTCCAGGCGGCCACCCATGCCGGTCTCCAGGATAATGGGGGCAGCCCCGGACTGGAGAAAGTAGAGAAAGGCCATGGCCGTGGCAAACTCAAAGAAGGTGGGGGGTTCGGTGTCATCCACCGCGGCCCGCACCTCGTTGATCAAGGCCAGCAGGCGATCCTCCGAGATATCCTCATCCCCTAAGCGGAAGCGCTCGGTAAAACTTACCAGGTGCGGCGAAGTGAACAGACCCACGGGATAGCCGGCCCGGCTCAACATGGCGCTGAGCATGGCCGCCACCGACCCTTTGCCGTTGGTGCCGGCAATGTGGATGTAGCGCCCCTCCTGGTAGTCCAACCTTAGCCGGGCCAGCAGGCTGAGGGTGGAGGACAGGCCGAACTTGATCCCGAACTTTTGTAAATCAAAAACCCAGGCCGTAGCCTGGGCTAAATCGGCAAAGGCCGTCATGCCGGCTCCCCTCAATATTCTTTGTATTCGTGGCTCATCACCGTCTGCCCATCGGGTTTGAAGCGAATGAGCAGGATGCTCTTCAGGATCTTGCCCTCGGTCTTTAAGGGTGGCCTCTTGATCCTTTTATCGTCATCGGGAAGGAGGAAGAGCTGATCGGATTGCGGCGCGATCTTGCGGTCCTCCGGTTTATAGGGTGTGGCCGGCGCATCCTTGAAGTTCTTGTAGGTGTAGGTGATGCCCTCGGAGCCGCGGTCGATGTCCTGGGGATCGCCGAACAGCAGGAGGACTTCATTCTTCGTGGTCTTGCCGTCGGCGATGCGCTCGACGTGGCGGCGGTCAATAGTCTCGCCGCTGATGATTTTCCAGGCTCCCAGGAGCCCCGGCAGCAGCAGGATCATGAGGATCGAAGCGATCCGGCGGCACCGCAGGCGGGCCGAGCTCCGGCTCCCTTCCGATTGAAGTTCCCGACTCATCTCCAATTGGTTCATATTCTATCCACCTCCATTAATCGCACGTTGTATAGTGTAACGCTCCATAATGAATATGGCATATAAATCTAGGTTTTTTCTTCCCCCCTTTTCTAAAGGGGGGTCAGGGGGGATTAAATAAGTCCTGAGTAATCCCCCTAAATCCCCCTTTAAAAAAGGGGGACTTAAAACACCTGGCCTTCAAGATATGGCTTGTTTTGCCTTATATAATTTATGGATTGTGACAGTCGCGGCCGGCCCGGTCCTTAGCTGAGCAGGACTGCAATAATCCCACTGAGAAAAATGGCATCAAAGGTGCCGGCGCCGCCGATGGAGGCCACCGGCGCCCCCAACTGCCGGATCTGCCCCAGGTTCAGCAGATCGGCCCCGATCAAGATCCCCATGGTGCTGGCGATATAGGCACAGGGAGCCCGGAGTTCCATGGGGCACAAGAAATAAGCTCCCAGGGCCGCCACCAGGGGAGGCGCCAGGCCCGGCACGCCGATGCCCATGCCGCGCACCGGCCGGGCCAGACGGTTCACCACCACGGTCACCACCGCCAACAGGATCGGCAGGCTGAGGCCAAAATCGATCTGAGAGATAAGATACACGGACAGAGCCACCGGGAGCAAGGCCCCGCCCACATTTACCGCCAGAACGGTCGCCTGGGCCCGATCCGGCCGGGGCACCCGGAAGCGCATGCCAAAATAGGACACCACCTGCTCTCCCACCAGGTCCCGGTTCTCGAACCGGTAAATGGGGATGTTCACCAGGCTGCCCACCAGGGTCAGGATGAGGAGCCAGAACATCAGGCCGGGGGAGATGCCCAGCCGCAGGAAGGCCTCGCCGATCATCCCCAATATCAAAAGGGGCAGCATGATCAGGGCCACCAAAAAAAAGGCCACCATCAGGAAAAAAATTAAGGGTGGGAAAATCATCGCCGGGTCTAGTCTCTCACCTCCAGCCCGTAGGACCGGATCTTGAGGTTCAATTCATCCAGGGAGATGCCCAGGATTTCGGCAGCCTGCTGGCGCTGACCAGCCACCCTCTCCAGGGTGCGGCTGATCAATTGCCGTTCCAACTCCGGCAGCCCGGGCTCGCCCTCGCCGCCGGCCGCCAGCCACTCGCCCTGTAGCTGCAGGGCCGCCGGCAAATCCTCCCGGGTGAGGACATTCCCCTGGCAGACGATCACCCCGCGTTCAATGACGTTTTCCAATTCCCGAATGTTTCCCGGCCAGGAGTAACGCCGGAAGGCCTGGAGCGCCTTCGGCGCCAGGGTGATGACCTCCCGCCGGTTTTTCTTGCCGTACCTCTTGAGGAAAAAATCCGCCAGAACGGGGAGATCCTCCAGGCGCTCCCGCAGGGGCGGCAAGACCAGTTGGAAAACATTGAGGCGATAATAAAGATCATCCCGAAACAGGCCCTCCCGGACCATTTTCTCCAGGTCGCGGTTGGTGGCCGTGATGATGCGCACATCCACCTTTAGGGTGCGATTGCTCCCCACGGGTTCGAATTCCCGGGCCTGCAAGACCCTGAGAATCTTGGCCTGGATCGGCAGGGTGAGTTCGCCGATTTCATCCAAAAACACGGTGCCGTGGTGGGCCACCAAAAAGCGTCCGTCTTTGCGAACCGTGGCCCCGGTGAAGGAGCCCCGTTCATGCCCGAAAAGTTCGCTCTCCAGCAGGGTCTCGGGCAGGGTGGCACAATTGACCACCACGAAGGGGCCGGCCACCCGGGGGCTGTTCCGGTGGATGGCCTGAGCCACCAGTTCCTTGCCGGTCCCGGTTTCACCCAGGAGCAGCACCGTGGCCTCTGAAGGGGCCACCATCTCCAGGAGTTGGAACATCTCCCGGATGCGCGGCGAGGAACCTAAAACCCCGGAAAAATCAAACACGCTCTTCCCCCGATCCTTGCGCCAGACCCTGTATGACCCCGTGACAGCGGCAGGCCGTGGCGATCAAAACCTTGCCCTTCAGCGTCCCCATATCCCGGGCCAGGTCCAGCAACCGCCGCGGGGAGTATCCCCCCACCCCCGGGGCCAGTTGCCGGCTGGCAATGACCCTGATTTCATATCCGGCCAGATGCACAGAGGCCAGTTCCTGGTGGAGAGGGAGGTCCCGTGATTCCCCGGTGACCGGACACACCTCCGGTTCGGCGCAGTCATCCGGGCACAGATGACGGGCCCGGCTCAGGTAAAGCTCGCCGTGCGGACCACGCCGGCCCCCGGAAATAAGCCCCGCCAAGGCCTCCGGCGCCGCTGCCGGTTGCCAGGCCGACCCCGCCAGGGGACCCGCCAGGAGCCAATGAAAGGCCACGTGAACCGGTACCATGGGGATGATCCAGTCCCACCGGCCGTCATCTCTTAAATACTGCACCAGAAAGGCGATGGCCTCGGAGGCCACCCGCGTCCAGCCCGGAACGCCGTCAACACTTATCGTTAGGGCCGCGGGGTCGCGATCCACCACCACGAAACTGGCGGCGGCATCCTGCCGGGCCAGGCGATTAAGTGCCAGGCGGCCGAATTTCCCGGCCCCCAGTATAAGATAACTGGCCATGAGGGTCAATCCTGGCGCGGAAACACCCCCACCACGGTAGGCAACCAGAACTTCTGCTTATCGATGATGTTGCCGATAGAATTCTCCCAGGAGGGGGGAGAATAAAACTCGAAATCCTTGGTTTTGATAAAGAGTTGCGCTTCCGTACCGCCATCCAGGTTCAAAGCGGAATCAATATCGAATTTGCTGCCCTTGAGGAACTCGGCCATCCCAAAAAGGGTGAAAAATCTGCTGGTAGTATTGAAAACCAGAATGTTGCCGTTGCGGTCGGTGGCGATCACCGTGCGGTGGGACCTTTTGTCGCTATTTCTTACCCTGATCTTCCCCTTATAGTCCAGCAACAACGGGAAGGATTGCACTCCTTGAGTCCAGGGCAGTTTTTTGGGGTCAACCCGGGTAGTGAGCAAATCCAGGATGGTGGCCCGGGGCAGGTCCGGGGACATGCCTTTGGGTTCCGCCACGAACATCCCCCGCATCTGCCGGTTGCCCGTGGGGCCGATGGGTTTGCCGTCCGCAATGACCAGGCCGCAGGGCTGGCCATTGCGTGTATAATAACTGCCGTTGAACACGATGGGGGCGGCAAGCTCCTCT
>JAUSOZ010000098.1 GCA_030655955.1 Deltaproteobacteria bacterium | reverse complement strand
CTTGGCGTCGATGGGCCCCTTCTTCAGGAGCTTTTCCCAGAAGGTTTCCCGGGTGCCGCTGGCTTCGTCCCGGGTGAAAAGATGGATGGGGGCATTGGTGCCGCCTACTTCCTGCCAGTTTTTGATCTTCCCGGCAAAGATATCCCTTACCTGCTGGGAGGTCAAGGCACCTACGGGATTCTGGGGATTGACCGCACCCGCCACGCCGTCAATGGCAAAGGGGAAGGTCTTCAGCCCATACTTGGCGACTTCTTCGGGAGAAAGGGCCCGGCCGGTGTTGCCGATGTGCACCAATCCTTCGCCCACTTTCTGGACCCCCACGCCGGACCCGCCACCGGCCACGGTAAGGCGGATTTTGGGATTCACCTTCATGATCTGTTCCGCGGCCTCTTTCATAACCGGGATATGAGCGGTGCCGCCGGCGATGTCGATGGCGCCTTCCAGGTTCTGAAAGCGCTGGAGTTGAGAATCCTGAGCCCAGCTGCAAGGGGCTGTGCAGATGCTGAGAACCAGCATGAAGATGATAGCCATTAATCCATTTCTTAGGTTGAACATAAGGAACCTCCGGGATAGTTTATTAATCTTCAAGGGTAGTTACCGGCAATCCCCTCTTGTGCCATTCCGGGAAGCCGTAGGGATCGCGGTAGATTTGCCGATAGCTAAGTTTTACAGCCACCCGGGCTGCCGAGTCGCTCCGGACTCAGGCCAGGCCCGCTCAGTAAAAGACCACCAATCGCTCTTTATCCGGTCCCAGCAGTGCGGCCAGGAGCTTTCTGGACCGCCACCTGCCCCGCCAGGTGGGCGTTAACGATAAGTTCACCGCTCCCCGGATATGACCTGCCCGGTATTCTCCTTCCGGGCGGGTGTCCACCAGCAACAGGCTCTGGGAGTCTCTCCGGTAGCGGTTCGCCATCTCCTCGGTGCTAATGAGTCTATACCTCCCCCTTTCGGCCTCGGCCATTACCTCAGGCCAATCGACTTCTCTGGGAGCAGAGGCACGGCGGCGGCGCCACCAAGCCGCTCCCAGCAACACGGCAGTTGTTAAAATCAGTAAGGCTACATAGAGTACAATCATGTCTTACCTTCCTCGGCGGCAGGCTCCAAGTCGGCCGGCAACAGCGCTTTACGCATGGGCAACGAGTTTCTGTCCATAAAGGGCTGCGCCCAGGGCGCCCACCAGGTCGGGTTGGTCCGGAACCAGGACGGGTTCTCCCAGGCTTTCTTCCAAAAGCGATTTGATGCAAGGGTTATGGGCCACGCCGCCGGCAAAGAGCACCGGCGGCGTCACCCCTACCCGGCGCAGCATGGCCAACGTGCGGGAAACGATGGCCAGGTGCAGTCCCATGGCTATATTGGCCGGGCTCTCGCCCCGGGCCATGAGGCTGGTGGCCTCACTCTCTGCAAACACGGTGCACATGCTGCTGATCTGGATGCGCCGGTCGGCTTGCAACGCGAAGTCGCCGAATTTCTCCAGGGGCATCTGCAGGGCCACGGCCATGAACTCCAGGAACTTCCCGGTGCCCGCGGCGCAGCGGTCGTTCATTTCGAACTTGGCCACCTTGCCGTCCATGGCGAGGGCAATGGCCTTGGTGTCCTGGCCGCCGATGTCCAGGATGGTGCGCACTCCGGGAAACAGGTGCCGGGCCCCCAGGGCGTAGGCCTGGATCTCCGTGATCGCGGTGATCTCGGGATGATCCAGATGTTCCAGCAGGAGCTTCCGGCCGTAACCGGTGGTCACAATCCTGGCGGCCCGCACTCGGTCCAGCAGACTACGGCATTGGCCCAGGGGATCGAAGGTGGTGGGGAGGAGATCCCAGTGCACCATCTGGCCGTCCTGGAGCAGCACCAACTCAATGGAGCGGGAGCCGATGTCGATGCCCGCCACCAGGGCATGGTTCACCGTCACGGTTTCTTTGCCCATTACAACAACTCGTGCACCAGCTGATTCCGGGCTTCGTCCAAAAGCGCGCAGGCCCGTTCCAGGATTTTTATTGCCCGGGGCGAGGCTCCGCCAGGTCCGGCCGCATTGTCCAGGGCCACCTGGACATAGGCCAGGCTTTCCGACATCAGCGCGGTTTTCAGTTTATTCACCCGGCGCCAATCCTGGAATCCCGGGTGAAGGTGCAAGGGAATGACCGGGGCCTTGTCACCGATCATGGCATTAACCCCCTCAACGCACCATCTCCAGGAAGGCTTCCACCCGGGTTTTGAGCTGCTCCACGTCCTCCATGCTGTAATCCGTTTCGATGCTGAGCATGGGAATGCCTGCCGCTTCCAGGGCCCGGCCCACCTTGAAGGCCTCGATGGCGTAAGGCTGGCAGAAGTTCAGGGCAAAATGGATTACTCCTTTAACTTCGAGTTCCTTCGCCATGGAAACAACATTGTGGAGCCGCTCCTGGTTAGGCGTAAAACAGGCGCAGTCAATGCGCATGTAGCGGTCCACCAGGGCGTCCAGCATCTCCTCCAGGGTGTCACCGGATTCGTCCACCAGGTCCCGGATGTTCCTGGTGCCGATGCAGGATTCTTCGCCCACGATGACCGCGCCGGAGGATTCCACGATAAAGGGAAGCTTCCAGTTGGGCACCGCCATGGGGCAGCCTGAAAGCATGAGCCGCGGAGTCTCGGGTGGTGCCACGCCTTCTCCGGCCTTGATTCGCTTTTCCAGTTCATCGCACAGCTCGCCGATCTTGGCGGTGAACCGGACCGGATCGTCATAGAAGCTGATCTGGTTAATGAGCAGCACGTCCCGCCCGGAGATGGGGGTGGGAACTGCGGCCCGCAGTTGATTCAAACGCTGCAGCACCTGCCGCCGCCGGTTCACCAGCTTGATGGCCTCTTTTAGTCTGGCCGCGGTGATCTCTTTGCCGGCAACCGCTTCGATTCTTTCTTTAAAGCGCCGGACTTCCGCCTTCCACAAATCCCGGTCGCAGGCCTGCTTCATCTGGGGGATTTCCATGACATAGACCGGGGCATACTCCTCGAAGATTTCGTAGGCTTTCTTCTTGCCGTCGCAGGTGGTCTCCCCCACCACCAGGTCGCAGGACTCGATGTAGGGGCAGAGACGGGAAAGTTTAAAACCCACAAAGGATTTGATCAAGGCGCAGGTGTTCCGGGGCAGAATCTTCTCCGCGGACTCCTTGCCGATTTCGGCCCCGGCGCAGAGCCCCACGCAGACGGCGTCCGCCGCCAGCACTAGTTCCTCCGGCACGAAGACGCAAAAGGTGCCGATAACCTTGCGCCCCTGGGCCTTGGCCTCCTGGATCTCCTTGATGCGCAGGCCATGGACCTCGGAGAGGACAAAATCCAGGTATTCCATGCCCTTGAGGCGGCCTTCCTGGGTAAGGTAGATGTCTCCATAAAACTTGCCCAGGACCTGCAAGAGCCCCTCATGGGCCGTAAGGTCCAGGTTCAATTTTTCCCACATTTCGTCGTAGGGGGTCGGCATAAATTCGGTCTCCTTTGATGTTGGTCAGGGGCCGGTCTCCCTAAGCCCCCATGGGTCAGGTCTACGCTTCCATAATCAGGGCGTCGGCGATCATCTCCCAGATGTACTTCACTTCGATGTCCAGTTTGAACTTGGGCTTCAAGTTTTTCATGATCTGGTCCCGGCAGTTGGAGCACCCGGAGATGACCAGGTCCGCACCCGTGGCCCGGATGTCATCGGCCTTGAAGCTGCCATGTTCGGTCTTTTCTTTTTCAAAGGGGCCCGGCCAGTTGCCTGAGCCGGCGCCACAGCAGTAGCTCTCCAGGCGATTGTGGGGCATTTCCCGGAAGTTCTGCATATCAATGCAGTAGGAAATAATCTTCCGGGCTTTGTCGAAGTTGGAGTCGTCGCCGAAGGCCAAATAGGCCGAGCGGCCATGCTTACAGGAGTCGTGCCAGGTGACGATGCGGCCTTCATGCACGCTCTTGTCCACCTTGATGCGCCCCTCTTCCAGCCACTGGAGGAGCACATCGAAGAAATAGACATAATTGTGACCGGTCTCGGGGCCGAACTCTTGCTTGAAGTATTTCTCGAGGTTCAGGCGGGTGCCGTAGGAGGCGCCGCCGCAGTCAGGCAAAATAAAGGTTTTGGCCTGGAGACGCTTCATGTTCTCCACCTTGCGCCGGGCGATTTCCTTGGAGGCCTCCATGTTGGCGGTGAAGATGCCCCAGTCCACCGATTCCCAGTTTTTGGAAGACGTGGTCCAGTTGGCCTTGGCGGCATAGAAAATCTTCCACCACCACTTCATGTCGTCGGGTTCGGCATAGGCCTCTTTAGAGTTCTGGAAGTGGAGGTAATCCGCGCCCACTTTCTCCACCGGGGTGACGAAGCCGGGGCAGCACTCTTCCGCCAGTTCTTCCCCCAACTCCTCCAGGAGGGTTACATAGTCATCCTCGGGGATGCCCATGTTGTTGCCGGTCTTGAGGACCATATCCACCCCCTTGTGGAGCACTCCGGGGACCTTATCCCGGGGCCGGGCCGCCTTGGCCGCCATCCAAACCTTGACCAGCTTGACGCCCATGGGGCAGCCGATTTCGCAGCGCTGGCAGCCGGTGCAGATCCACACAAAGCGGGAGTCAATCACCTCCTGATCCAAGCCAAAGGCGGCCATGCGGATGACTTTGCGACAATCCAAACCCTCGTCTTTAGTGCTCTCCATGCCGGTCAGAGGGCAGCCGCCGGAGCAGGTGCCGCAGGTGAAACAGGCATTCATGTGGGATTCCGGGAGAATATCGCTAAAGATGCTCTTCTTTCGTAATTCGGCGAGATTGCTACAATTAATAGGTTCCATACTTATCTCCTCGAGTTTCTTATCCAGCAGTCGCAATAATCGTTGAGGGTTTAGCCTCAGCGGCCTGGGTCTGGCGTTTCACCGGGCTGGGGCCCAGCCGCTGAACTCTTTCCGCCATCTCCCGGCACACCGCTGCGAACTTGGGGCCCTCCCCGGAGCTGACGTGGAATATCTCCAGGCGTTCGGGCTCAATGCCCATGGCCTCCAGGTCCTTTTTCAGCTTGTTAACCCGCTTCTTGGCCCTGATGTTGCCGGCCAGGTAATGGCAGTCGCCCTCATGGCAGCCCGACACGAAAACCGCATCGAAGCCTAACTCGAAGGCCTTGAGCAGGTGGATGAGGTCAACCCGCCCGGTGCACGGCACCAGGAGAATCCGGACCTCCGGGGGATATTGCAGACGCATGGAGCCAGCCAGGTCTGCCCCGGCATAAGAGCACCAGCGGCAGCACATTGCCAGAATTTTCGGATATTCCGCTGTGGTCATTCCTTCTCCTTTCGGTAATCTTTTCACGCCGCGACATGCGCAGCCGGTTGATTAGCCAGCCAGGCGCTTCGAACTTTTTGCTTCACCGGGTTGGGACCCAGCCGGTAGGCGCGCTCGGTCATCTCCCGGGCCACCGCTGCAAATTTCGGCCCCTCGGAGGCAGAGACATGGAACATCTCCAGGCGCTCCGGCTCCAGGCCTACTTCCTTGAGAATCTCCTTGGCTCGCTCCACCCGCTTCCGGGCATGGTAGTTGCCGGTCATATAATGGCAGTCTCCTTCATGACAACCGGAAATAAAGACCGTGTCCGCCCCCACCTCAAAGGCCTGGAGCAGGTGGAGGATATCGATCCTCCCGGTGCAGGGCACTTGGATGATTCTGAGGTTAGGAGGATATTGCAGCCGCATAGCCCCGGCCAGATCGGCCCCGGCATAGGAGCACCAGCGACAAAGGAAGCCGATAATCTTGGGTGAATATTCTTGAACCATCCTCAACTCCTTCATTCCCATTAGCTGAGATAATATCCGGACCGAGTTCGGCGCACGTGCCGGGTAGCGGCGGCGATACCACCATTTCGCAGCACGAGGCGCGCCGACCGGTAGAGACAAACCGGCTCACCGAGCGCGGACGAACTTACGCCGGCAGCAGGTCCCAGATGTGCGGGGCCGGAGAACTACGCTGGAATGAAGGCAGGTTGAGAAGTTTACCTGAGGAAGGAAGGGATGGAGGTTCTTGAGGGATTTACTGCAAGCAGTCCTTTTCCCAGGCGATCCTCCCCGGCCTCATCCAGCGCCTTAGGGATGCGGGCCTTACCAAGGCCCCCCGAACACCTGGGCTTCAGGACTTCCTACGAATAATGAAAACGGGCCGATGCACCTGGGATCACCTCCTTTGGGAATATTTTCGCAATTATAAACTTATGCATCATGAGAATCAAATTTATTTTTCGCTGTCCTGGCCATGGATTTATACCTGCCCTGATTCGACAATTATCACCGAGCCAAAAAGCTCCTATATACAAAGCATATCCATCCTTCTTGGCCTGAAGGATTCCTGCCATTCCCGCCGGGAACCTGGGGTTCCTCTATCACCGACATCAGAAATTATACGCCCCACAAATGCCCGCACAAGATATTCATATCGGTAACTAATTGGAAATTATAAGAAGATTCTGTTTTGGCAAGATACAGTCTAAATGGGGAGATAGGTTTTTAGGTGCAATAATGCATTTGCTACTTTTTAAAATGCCTTTGGGGATTTCTCCTTAGGAAGGCCCTCTAATACTACTGTGTCATAAAATGATTGCAAAATTTTGCAAACTATGGGTATGCTGGGTGCATGAAAAATGCATCCATACCCAATATCGAGGCCAGGTTTCGTGCGTATGCGGAAAAGCTGTCCACTGCGTTGGGTCATGCAGACCGAGTGGAACCTTTTCAAGCTTATTGCACGGGCCTCTTGTTGCCTGTTGAGCGCAAAAGTGTCGAACCCATGGCGGCACAACTTGCTCCGGGCCAAGTAAGTGCAAAACATCAATCCCTGCATCATTTTGTGGCCAAGTCATCTTGGCGTGATGCCGCGGTGATGAGGGCGGTTCAGGATTATGCCCTGCCCAAGATGCAGAGCCAGGGGCCGATTCTGGCGTGGATCGTGGATGACACCGGATTTCCCAAAAAAGGCAAACATTCGGTGGGGGTGGCCAGGCAATATTGTGGTCAACTGGGAAAACAGGATAACTGCCAGGTTGCCGTCTCTGTTTCCGTGGCCACCGCTTACGCCAGTCTGCCGGTGGCCTACCGGCTCTATTTGCCGGAGAAGTGGGTTGAGGATAGCCATCGGCGCCAGCAGGCTGGAATTCCGGCAGAGGTTGCATTTCAGACCAAACCCGAGATTGCCCTCGATCAGCTTCGCACTTTGGCTCTGAGCGAGGCGCCGCGGGGAGTGGTGCTCGCCGATGCCGGCTATGGCAACGACAGTGACTTCCGCGCCGGAGTCCGCAGCTTGGATCTTCTTTACGTGCTTGGTATCCAAAAGAGCACCACAGTGTGGGCGCCAGGTACCGAACCCTTGCCCCCACCTGAGTATTCCGGCTGTGGACGGCCGCCAAAGTTGCCGCGCCGCAGTCTGGAGCATACTCCCGTGAGTGCTCTGAAATGAGCTCAGGACTTACCAAATAGCGCATATCAAACCATCGCCTGGAGGGAGGGCACCAACAAGATACTCTCCTCTCGATTTGCCGCCGTGCGGGTGCACGAAGGGCATCGTTATTATTGCCGCAGTGACCGCCCTTCGGAGGAATGGTTACTGATCGAGTGGCCCGAGGGGGACCCGGAACCCACAAAATACTGGCTCTCCAACCTGAAGGCGGCTATTTCACTTGAAGAGTTGGTAAACACCGCCAAGCTTCGGTGGCGCATTGAACGTGACTACCAAGAACTCAAACAGGAAATCGGCCTGGGTCATTTTGAAGGCAGGGGCTGGCGGGGATTCCACCATCATGCCACTCTGTGTATTGCCGCCTATGGGTTCCTGGTTGCCGAGCGAAGTTCTTTTCCCCCCTCTGGCCCTGACATCCGGCCAGCCTTTACGCTACCTCAAGTTCCCGAGGGTTGGCAGCCGAGGGGAGCCTCCCCTCCGGCCGGAGCGACATAGTCCATATTCTATTGCCACCATAAAAAGGAAACTCATGATCATTCTGTCAAACAATCTGTCTCGGTGCCCCTGTTGTCACCGGATCAACGGTCCATGA
>JAUSOZ010000097.1 GCA_030655955.1 Deltaproteobacteria bacterium | reverse complement strand
GTTGGCGTTCCTGGACTTCGAAACTCTGGGGGCTCAGGTGGTGGCGGGACAGTAAAGCGAAGTACCGCTTCTCGTCGAACTTGCCGTCTTGCTGGAAGAAGGGGTAGCTCTGGATATGCTGTCGCAGTTCGACATTGGTGACCTCCAGCCCCAGGCGCGGCGCGGCCTGGAGGAGCAACGCCTCTTCAACGAGCTGGCTCAGGGCCATCTCCTTGAGCCGCAGGGACTTGATCATCTCAGGCGTCACCTCGCCCCCGGACCGTTCCTGGTATCGCTTCACCAACTCGTTGTATTGCCGACTGAATTCGGTCATAGGGATGACGACGCCGTTGACTTCGGCCGCCTCCTGGGACCGCGAGGCGTCATATGAGCCCACGCCCCAGAAAATGAACACCACCACGATGGCCCCAATGGCCAAGTAAATGAACCAGGAACGCGTAGATCTACGTATCCACTTTAACATGGGTTCGGATTACCTCGATTTTTCTGTCGCCAGCCGGCCTGCTTCCCCCGGGGATGCTCCGCCGGGGCAGGGCATTTACCGGGTGGCTTCCTTGGAGCTTTCCTTCAACATTTTCTGGGCTTCCTTGGCTTCGGGGCTGTTGGGGTAGGCCTTCACCAACTTTTGTAACGTGCTCCGGTAGGTGCCCAGTTGCTGCTGGTTTTTATAGCACAGGGCCTGGCGCAGGAGACCGGCGGGGGCCAGGATGCTCTTGGGGGAATGGAGCCGCAGCTTGTTGAACTCCACCCCGGCTTCCCGGAACTTGCCCTCCTGGTAAAAGCTGTCCGCCAGGTAGTAGCGGGCTTCCGGGGCCTTGGGGCCCCGGGGCTGGTTCTTCAAGTATTGGTACAGCTGGTGCCGGGCGTCGCCGTATTTCTTGGCATGATAGAGGCGCATGCCTTCGGTATAATGTTTGTCGGCCGCGGCGCTGGAGACCGCAGGCTTGGGGGGGCTGGGGGTGGAGGGGGGCGGAACGGCGCGCGCCTTGGCAGCCACCGGGACCCCCTTGCGGCCTTCCAGGTCCGCCAAGCGGCTTTCCAGTTGCTGCACCTGGGCCTCCAGGTTTTGTACCTGCTGGGCCAGGTCCGGGGCGGGAGCCGGGGCCTGGGCTGGGGCCGGCGCCGCGGCGCCGGGTGGGGGTTCGGCCGGCGTAGGCGGCATGGGCGTACGCAAGCCGGGGAACTGACCACAGGCCGCAAGGAGCAGCAGGAGAGCTGCCACCACCAGATATCGGATCACGCCTGCTTGCCTCATGTCTTGGCCTCCTGGATGGCTGGGGTAACCGGCGCCGACCAGTCCCCTGACTGTTTTAACCAAATGTTTCATATTATTATCTTGCAGCCCTCCTGTCAAGAAACACCGGCTGGGGGAGCGAGTCATAAAGAACCGGATAAATGGCCCCTGGATAAAAAGGCCCGGGCCATAATCGTCCCCCAGGCGGGATGGCCGGGGCTGGGTGAGAGTAAATGCGGCGGGATGGCGGTAGAGGCGAGGAGTTGCCGCTTGACTTAAAGCCGGAAAAGCGGTTAAAGTTTGTGAAATTTAGAAGTTAGAGGTCTGGTATGCAACCCAGGGAGCGCCTGATTTTCCCGCTGGATGTCCCCAATAAAATGGCAGCCGAGAGATTTATCTCTTTGCTGAAAGATCACGTCGGGCTTTTCAAGGTGGGATTGGAACTCTTTGTGGCCGAGGGGCCGGCTTTCCTGCAGTTTTTAACGGAAACGGCCCGGGTGGATTATTTCCTGGATTTGAAATTTCACGACATCCCGGCCACGGTAAGGAGCGCTCTATCCCGAATCATGAAGGGGGCCAGGCTGGCAACCGTGCATGTGGACACGGGCCGGGAAAGTCTGCAGCTCAACCCGGAGGCTCGGGAAAACGGGGTCAAGCTCCTGGGCGTGACGGTGCTTACGCACCTGAGGCCGGATGATCTGGAAGCCATGGGCCTGGCCCGGGAATATGCCCGGGATCTCACCAAGCTGGTGCTGCTCCGGGCCGGCATTGCCCGGGCCGCCGTCTGTGACGGGGTGGTCTGCGCCGGCACCGAGGTCAAAGCGGTGAAAGAGGCCTTCGGACCGGACTTCCTGGTGGTCTGTCCGGGCATCCGGCCGGCCTGGGCCGCAGTGCCGGGAGATGATCAGCAGCGGGTCATGACCCCGTATGAGGCCATCAAGGCCGGGGCCGATTATATTGTGGTGGGACGCCCCATCCGTTTGGCAGCGGACCCGGTGGACGCGGCCCGCAAGGTAGTGGCCGAGATTGAACAAGGATGGCGGGACCGGTCCTGCCTGCCATAAGAGGCAGGGGAGCCTGCCAAGAAATAAGGCGTTCTCGGGCTTTCATTTGGGGTGTGGTCTATGGGCATCCACATAAGCCTTGAGAACCGCTTGCATCCGCGAGATGTGCCCTTTGCCCGCTGATTTGAAAAAGGCGATGATCTCCTGATCAAGGCGCAGGTGAACGGACTGCTTGGCTTGCGGCAAGACCAGTTTCGCCTGAGTCCAGTCGGCCTGCATGCCGCGCTCGTCCTCGTCCTCGGCCACGAGCCGTTCCAGTGCTTCATCCGTGATCGCATCAACCCGGCTCAAATCGGTGCGGCTTTCGCCTCGCTTGGCCTTAAGTTCCGCGGCCGTATAGCTCTTGATATTTTTGTCTTTCTGCATGGCGCGCCCTCCGATAGTAAATAATCGTGATGGCCTCGGTTCTGGTGGTGTAAACGACCGTCACAACCCGCCCTTCAAA
>JAUSOZ010000094.1 GCA_030655955.1 Deltaproteobacteria bacterium | reverse complement strand
CATGGGACCAAGGGGTCGGTAGGTGAGGACTCGCCATCTAGCCGCACACGCAGATTCTCTCCTTGAATTCCTTTATTCGAGGTGCTCCAGGGTTCAATAAGCCAAAGCCTGGAAATGGCCTGGCCCCGGGCGCAGGTGCCTGGTGTCGGGCGGGCTTGGGTTCTTCCGTTTCAGGGGGTTGGTAGGGTGAAACCAGTATGAAAAAGACCAAGACGAAGCCCAAATCGAACCTGAAGGAAGCCGGCGGCGACGCTTCCCGGGGGCAGGTGGTCAAAATCAGGCCGGGCAAAGCGCGCCCTGGGTGGTTCAGTAAGCTACCGCCGGTCAAGCAGTACTGGGTGCAAAGCAAGGATTTTCTCTCGGAAGCGTACCAGGAGCTGAAAAAGGTCACCTGGCCTAACCGCAAAGAGACCCTGGGCACCACGGGCGTGGTTCTCGTCCTGGTGTTCTTTATCGGGGCGTATCTGGGGCTGGTGGATTTTATCCTGTCCCACATGGTCCAGTATTTCATCCACTGAGGCAAGAAGGTATGACCATGGACAAAAAGTGGTACATCATCCATACCTACTCGGGGTTTGAGCAGAAGGTCAAGAACGCCATCATGGAGCGGGCTCAGGCCCGGGGCCTGGGGCACTTGGTGGAACAGGTTCTGGTCCCCACGGAGACGGTGGAAGAAATGGTCAAGGGGGAGCGGAAACTCTCCACCCGCAAATTTTACCCGGGCTATGTCCTGGTGCACATGGAGTTGACCGACGATTCCTGGCACCTGGTGAAAGATACCCCCAAGGTGACGGGTTTCATCGGCAGCAAAGAAGAGCCGGTGGCCATCCCCGAGGAAGAGGCGCAGAAGATCATCGCCCAGATGCAGGAAGGGGTGCTGCGGCCCAAGCCCAAAATCAAGTTTGAGCCAGGGGACAAGGTCCAGGTGACGGATGGCCCGTTTACCAATTTTACCGGGGTGGTGGACGAAGTGAAGGCGGACCGGGGCCGGGTGCGGGTCATGATCAGCGTCTTCGGGCGGCCGACGCCGGTGGAGCTGGAGTTTACCCAGTTGGAGAAGATTTAAAAGCAGCGGTTAGCAATGAGCGGTTAGCAGTTAGCAAAGACTTGAAAAAACAGCGCCTTGACCAATTTTTGCTGAAAGCTGATAGCCGATAAAGAGGAAAGTTTACCATGGCAAAAAAAGTAATCGCCCAGATTAAATTGCAGATTCCGGCGGGGCAAGCCAACCCGTCGCCGCCCATCGGCCCGGCCTTGGGCCAGCATGGGGTCAACATCATGGAATTCTGCAAAACCTATAATGCCCGCACCGCCGGCCAGGAAGGGACCATCATCCCGGTGCTGATCACGGTCTTTGCCGACCGCTCCTTCACGTTTGTGACCAAGACGCCGCCGGCATCGGTGCTGCTCAAGCAGATGGCCCAGGTGGCCAAGGGCGCCAAGGAGCCCAGCCGGGAGAAGGTGGGGCAGGTCACCAAGACCCAGTTGGAGGACATCGCCCGGCAGAAGATGACCGATTTGAACACCACCAGCCTGGAAATGGCCATGCACAGCATCGCCGGCACCGCCCGGAGCATGGGCATTGAAATAGTTGATTAGCAGTAGCCAGTAGCCAGTAGCCAGTATTCAGTAGTCAGTAATCAGTGGGAAGAAGCAAGACACCGAGTTTTTTACTGACTACTGACCACTGACTACTGAATACTGATTTAAAAGGGAGAGTGATACCGATGGCCAAACATGGCAAGCGATATCGGGAGGTCGCCGCTAAGGTGGACCGCAATCAGCGTTATCTCTTCCAGGACGCCGTCAACCTGGCGTTGGAGGTCACCTCCAGCAAGTTTGACGAAACCGTGGAGATCGCGGTGGCCCTGGGAGTAAACCCCCGCCACGCCGACCAGATGGTTCGGGGGGCGGTGGTCCTGCCCCATGGGACGGGAAGAACCGTGCGGGTCCTGGTGTTCGCCAAGGGAGAGAAGGAAAAAGAGGCGATGGATGCCGGCGCCGACTACGTGGGGGCCGATGACCTCATCGAGCGCATCAAGGGGGGCTGGCTGGAATTCGACAAGGCCGTGGCCACCCCGGACCTCATGGGCACGGTGGGAAAGATCGGAAAAATTCTGGGTCCCCGGGGGCTGATGCCCAACGTCAAGGTGGGGACTGTCACCTTTGATGTGGCCAAGGCCGTGAATGAACTCAAAGGTGGCAAGGTGGAGTTTCGGGTGGACCGGGCCGGAGTGGTGCATGCCCCCATGGGCAAGGTTTCCTTCGGGGCCGAGAAACTTCTGCAAAACCTGGCAGCCTTTTTGGACACCCTGGTGCGCTTGAAGCCTACCACCAGCAAAGGGACGTACCTGAAGGGGATTCATCTGAGTACCACCATGGGGCCGGGAATTCCCGTGGACACCGGCGACGTCAAAAACCTGGTGCGCCTGCTCTAAAGGAGGATGAGGGTGCGTAAATTAGAGAAAGCCGAAGTAGTCCAGGCAATCCAGGCCAAGGTGGCGAAGTCGCAGATCGGCATCCTGACGGATTTCAAGGGACTGAAGGTCGCGGATATGACCAGGCTGAGGCGGCAGCTGCAGGAAGCCGAAGCCGAACTCACGGTGGTGAAGAACACCTTGCTGCGACGGGCCGGGGCCGATGATTCTCCCCTGGCGCCGCTGCTCAGCCATGCTACCGGGCCCAATGCCCTGACCCTGGGGTATGCCGACCCGGTGCTGGTGACCAAGGTGCTCATCAAGTTTGCCCATGAGAAGCCGCAGCTCGTGATCAAGGGCGGGACTCTGGGCGGCCAGGCCTTGAGCCTCAAGGACCTGGAAGCGCTCAGTAAGCTCCCGGCCCGTGAAGTACTGCTGGCTCAACTGCTGGGAGTGTTGCAGGGCGTACCCCGGGGTCTGGTCACGGTTTTGGCCGGGGTGATCCGCAACCTGCTCAACGTGCTGGTGGCATTGAAGGACAAGAAGGCGGAAGCCGAGCCCGCGGCGCCTGAAATTGAGGCAGCCCCGGCGGAAACCGAGGTTGCGGCTCCTGAAGCCGAGGCAGCCCCGGCAGAAGCTGCAGTTGCCGAGGCGGAAGCTGCGGCCCCCGAAGCCGAGGCAGCTCCGGCGGAAACCGCAGTTGTCGAGACGGCAGCCGCGGAGCCCGAGCCTGAGCCCGAGCCGGCGGCGCCGGCGGATAAGCCGGAGACCGGCGAGTAAGAGGCATCACCTAACCTGAAGGCTACGGCGACAACACGCAGCCGAAATCATAGCAACAATTGGGATACTATTTGCTTGAGGACAAGGAGGAACGTAAGATGGCCATTTCCCGTGCAGAGGTAGTTGACTACCTGGCTAACATGACGGTGCTGGACCTTTCCACGCTCATCAAGGAGCTGGAAGAAAAGTTTGGTGTATCGGCGGCTGCGCCCATGGCAATGATGGCGGCGGGCCCCATGGCGGCGGAGGCGGCTCCGGCGGTGGAAGAGCAGACCGAATTCGACGTCATCCTGACGGTTTGCGGTCCCAACAAGATCCAGGTGATCAAAGAAGTTCGGGCCGTTACCAATCTGGGGCTGAAAGAGGCCAAAGAAGCGGTGGAGAGTGTGCCCACCACCCTGAAAGAAGCGGTTTCCAAGGCGGAAGCCGAAGAAGTCAAGAAGAAGGTGGAAGCTCAGGGAGCTACCGTCGAAATCAAGTAGGACCTGCTGGTAGCATGTGGGGTCGGGACTTGCGGGCGAAAAGGTCAACCGGTCAAAAGGCGAAAAGGTGGTTCATTTTCCCCTTTTTCCCCTGTGTGCCTTTGCCCGCTTGCCGTATTTCCCCTAACACCGCCAGAGAATGGGAGTTTCCGTTGTACACTGAGCAGTGCCCAAGACTCAGGCCATACCTTTAAGGAGTATTCATGGCCAACGCACTATCGCCTTTAAGGGTGTACCGCAAAAATTTCGGCAAGATCGAGCGGGTGGTGGACATTTCTAATCTCATCGAGATGCAGAAAGAGTCCTACCATCGTTTCTTGCAAAAAGATGTGGAACCGGGAGCGCGCTCGGACTACGGCCTCCAGGGAGTCTTCAAGAGCGTCTTTCCCATTCGGGATTTTTCCGGCGTCTGCTCCCTGGAGTTCGTCGAGTACGGCCTGGGAGACCCGAAGTACGACGTCGACGAATGCCAGCAGCGCGGCATGACCTTTGAAGTGCCCATGAAGATACGGGTGCGCCTGGTGGTCCACGATCTGGGTCCGGATTCCAAAGCCCAGACCATTCGGGACATCAAGGAGCAGGAGATTTATTTCGGCACCCTGCCGCTGATGACCGAGCACGGCACCTTCATTATTAATGGCACCGAGCGGGTGGTGGTGAGCCAGTTGCACCGCTCTCCCGGTCTGTTCATTGACCATGACAAGGCCAAGATCCATTCCAGCGGTAAAATCATCTACTCGGCGCGGTTAATTCCGCTCCGGGGGTCCTGGATCGATTTCGAGTTCGATCCCAAGGACATCCTGTACGTGCGTATCGACCGGCGGCGCAAGTTTCCCGCCACCATCCTCCTGAAAGCCCTGGGGTACACCACGGAAGAGCTGCTTAACTTCTTCTACAAGACCCAGCGGGTGCATCTCGAGGCCGACACCATCCAGCAGGCCTTCGTACCGGAGCTGCTGGTGGACAAGACCACGACCACCGACATCATCGATCCCAGGAAGGGCGATGTCCTGATCAAGAAGGGCAAGCGCCTGACCCCGGTGTTGATTCAAAAGATGAAACGGGCTGGGGTTACGACCGTTACGGGGCTCCCCACCGACCTGGTGGGCCGGGTGGTGGCCCATGACATTCTGGACCCGACCAGCGGCGAAGTCCTGGCCCAGTGCAACGAGATGCTGGCCGAAGACAAGATCGCCCAACTGCAGGCGGCAGGCATCAAGGAACTCGACCTGCTGTTCATCGACGGGGTTAACGTCAGCGCCTGTCTCCGCAATACCCTGGCGACGGACAAGACCGCCACGGTCAAAGAGGCTGTCCTGGAGATTTACCGGCGCCTGCGGCCCAGCAATCGCCCCAACGACGAAGTGGCCACGACGTTCTTCCAAAACCTCTTTTTCAACCCGGAATATTACGACTTGTCGCCGGTGGGCCGGCTCAAGTTGGACCTGAAACTCAGGCCCACCGAGGCGGAACGCCTGCCGTTGACCAAGACCACCCTGGACAAAGAGGACATTCTCCTGGCGGTCAAAGAGCTCATCACCCAGAAGGACCGGGAAGGACCCGTGGACGACATCGACCACCTGGGCAACCGCCGGGTCCGGGCCGTGGGCGAATTGCTGGAAAACCAGTTCCGGGTGGGGCTGGTCCGGATGGAGCGGGCCATCAAGGAACGCATGGCCATCCAGGACCTGGACACCCTGATGCCCCACGACCTGGTGAACGCCAAGCCGGTGCAGGCGGTGATCAAGGAATTTTTCGGCACCTCCCAGCTGTCCCAGTTCATGGATCAGACCAATCCGTTGAGCGAGATCACCCACAAGCGGCGCTTGTCCGCTTTGGGACCCGGGGGTCTGACCCGGGAACGGGCCGGGTTCGAAGTCCGGGACGTGCACCCCACCCACTACGGCCGTATCTGCCCCATTGAGACCCCGGAAGGTCCCAACATCGGGCTCATCGTGTCGCTGTCCACCTTTGCCCGGGTCAACGAGTTGGGGTTTATCGAAACCCCTTACCGGGTGGTGGAAAGGACGGAAAAGGGCACCAAGGTAACGACCCGGGTCACCAAGAAGATCAGGTACCTGAGCGCCCTGGAGGAAGGTGACAAGGTCATCGCCCAGGCCAACGCCCCTCTGGACAGCAAGGGCCGGTTTCTGACGGATATGATCGAGGCCCGGAAAAGCGGCGAATACATTACCGCCAACCCCGTCCAGGTGGACTATATGGACGTGTCGCCCAACCAGCTGGTGAGCGTGGCCGCGTCGCTGATCCCCTTCCTGGAGCACGATGACGCCAACCGGGCCCTCATGGGCTCCAACATGCAGCGCCAGGCGGTGCCGCTGTTGACCAGCAGTTCGCCCCTGGTGGGGACGGGCATGGAAGGCGTGGTGGCCCGGGATTCGGGGGTCACGGTGGTGGCCCGGCGGCGCGGTTTTGTCGAGGACGTGGATTCCACCCGCATCGTCATCCGGGCGGAGTCCGGCTCGGGCGGCAACGGCTCCCCGGTGGACATCTACAAGCTGACGAAATTCCAGCGCACCAACCAGAACACCTGTTTCAACCAGCGGCCCATCGTGGTGCCGGGAGACACGGTGGAGAAAGGCCAGATCATCGCCGACGGGCCGGCCACGGCCATGGGCGAACTGGCCCTGGGCAAGAATGTCATGGTGGCCTTCATGCCCTGGGGTGGCTACAACTTTGAAGACTCCATCCTGGTGAGTGAGCGCCTGATCAAAGACGACGTCTTTACCTCCATTCACATCGAAGAATTCGAGGTGATGGCCCGGGACACCAAGCTGGGCAAAGAGGAGATCACCCGAGATATCCCCAACGTCGGCGAAGACGCCCTGGGCAATCTCGACGAGAGCGGCATCATCTGGCTGGGTTCCGAAGTGCGCCCCGGCGACATCCTGGTGGGCAAGATCACCCCCAAGGGCGAGACCCAGCTCACTCCGGAAGAAAAGCTCCTCCGGGCCATTTTCGGCGAGAAGGCCGGCGATGTAAAGGATACCTCGCTCCGGGTGCCACCGGGGATCGAAGGTGTGGTCACCGATGCCCGGGTCTTTTCCAGGAAGGGCGTGGAAAAGGATGACCGCAGCCGCTCCATCGAAGACGAGGCGGTGGCCAAGCTGCAAAAGGACCAGGCCGACGAGCTCGCCATCATCACCCAGACCTATCGCCAGAAGGTGAAAGATCTGGTGGTGGGGCATAAGGTCGCCGACAACATGGACGACGAGCGCACCGGCAACACCTTCCTGCATGCGGGCGAACCGGTGCCGGCGGATCTGGTGAAGCGTCACAACCTGGAGTTCTGGCGGCACGTGTCCTTCGAGGAACCGGGTATAGAAGACCAGCTGGACCAGCTTCTGGACCGCTACCAGGAACAGCTGCACCTGGTGAACATGGTGTTTGAGGCCAAGCTGGGACGGCTCCGGAAGGTGGACGAGCTGCCGCCGGGGGTGATCAAAAAGGTCAAGGTCTTCGTGGCCATGAAACGCAAGCTGGCCGTGGGCGACAAAATGGCCGGCCGCCACGGCAATAAAGGAGTGGTGTCCCGGCTCATGCCGGAAGAAGACATGCCCTATTTTGCCGACGGCACCCCGGTGGACATCGTTCTCAACCCCTTGGGGGTACCTTCCCGCATGAACGTGGGCCAGGTGCTGGAGACCCACATGGGTTGGGCTTCCCATATCCTGGGACAACGCATCGGTGAGATGATCGATAAGTTTTACAGTCTGGAATCCATCCAGACGCGGCTGAAGCGGATCCTCAATCCCGACGAAATCCTGGCCAAAGAGATCGATTCCCTGACTTACGACGAGCTCCGGGACATCTGGAAAAAACACTACGTTGACGGCATTCACATGGCCTCCCCGGTCTTTGACGGGGTGACGGAAGACGAGGTGCAGGCCTACCTGGCGGAAGCCGGGCTGCCCACCGGCGGCCAGTCGCGCCTCCGTGACGGCCGCACCGGCGAGGAGTTCGACCGGGACGTGACCGTGGGGGTGATGTATATGATGAAACTGCATCACCTGGTGGCCGACAAGATCCATGCCCGCTCCATCGGACCCTATTCCCTGGTGACCCAGCAGCCTCTGGGCGGCAAAGCCCAATTCGGCGGCCAGCGCCTGGGGGAAATGGAGGTCTGGGCCCTGGAAGCCTATGGCGCGGCCTATACTTTGCAGGAATTCCTGACGGTGAAGTCAGACGACGTGGCTGGCCGGACCCGCATGTACGAAAAGATATTCAAAGGTGAATACGATTTGGAAGCGGGGCTGCCGGAATCTTTCAACGTCCTGGTGCGGGAGCTCAAGAGCCTGGCGCTCAATGTCGAACTCCTGAAGAAGGACAGGGACAAGTCCTGAGGACCAGCCTTATATGGAAAAAATGCGCGAAGTTGCTTTAGAAGATTTAAATAGCCTGTTTGCCCGGCCGGAAGACCCCATTGCCATCGAAGCGGTGAAGTTGTCCCTGGCGTCTCCGGAGATGATTCGCTCCTGGTCTTTCGGCGAGGTAAAAAAGCCCGAGACCATCAATTACCGGACCTTCAAACCCGAACGGGATGGCTTGTTCTGCGCCAAGATCTTCGGGCCGGCCAAGGATTACGAATGTAACTGCGGCAAATATAAGCGCATGAAGCACCGGGGGATCACCTGCGAAAAATGCGGCGTCGAGGTGATCCAGTCCAAGGTGCGGCGGGAACGGATGGGCCACATCGAGCTGGCCTGCCCGGTGGTGCACATCTGGTTTTTGAAGAGCCTGCCCAGCAAGATTGGCAACCTCCTGGACCTGACCCTCAAAGAGCTGGAGAAGATCCTCTATTTTGAGGCTTACGTGGTCGTGGACGGGGGTGATACCGAGCTCACCAAGGGCATGCTCCTGAGCGAGGAAAAATTTCGCCAGTCCCGGGAAGAGTTTGGCAACCGGTTCAAGGCGGGCATGGGGGCCGAGGCCATCCGGGAAATGTTGAAGGTCGTGGAACTGGAGCCCCTGTCCCAGAAAGTGCGCGCCGAAATGCTCAAGACCGGCTCCGACGCCAAGATCAAGAAGCTCGGCAAACGGCTCAAGATCATCGACGCCTTTAGAGAGTCCGGCCAGCGGCCCGAGTGGATGGTCATGGAGGTGATTCCCGTACTGCCTCCGGACCTCAGGCCTCTGGTGCATCTGGACGGCGGCCGTTTTGCCACCAGCGACCTGAACGACCTCTACCGGCGGGTGATCAACCGCAACAACCGGTTAAAACGGCTCCTGGAACTCAACGCCCCGGACATCATCATCCGCAACGAAAAGCGCATGCTGCAAGAGGCGGTGGACGTCCTGTTCGAGAACGGCCGCCGGGGCCGCACCATCACCGGCCCCAACAAGCGCGCCCTGAAATCGCTCTCCGACATGCTCAAGGGCAAGCAGGGCCGCTTCCGGCAGAACCTCCTGGGGAAACGCGTGGACTATTCCGGGCGCTCGGTAATCGTCATCGGCCCGGAGTTGCGGCTGCACCAGTGCGGCCTGCCCAAGCAGATGGCCCTGGAACTCTTTAAGCCCTTCATCTTCCACAAGCTGGTGGCCAAGGGCTATGCCACCACCATCAAGGTGGCCAAGCGCCTGGTAGACCGGGAGACCCCGGAAGTCTGGGATATCCTGGACGAAGTGGTGCGGGAGCACCCGGTGATGCTCAACCGGGCCCCCACTTTGCACCGGCTGGGGATCCAGGCCTTTGAGCCGCTGCTCATCGAGGGCAAGGCCATCCAGCTGCATCCCCTGGTCTGTACCGCCTTCAACGCCGACTTTGACGGCGACCAGATGGCGGTGCACGTGCCGTTGTCCATCGAGGCCCAGATCGAGGCCCGGGCCCTGATGATGTCTACCAACAACATCCTCTCCCCGGCTAACGGCGACCCCATCATCATTCCCACCCAGGATATCGTGCTGGGGCTCTACTACCTCACCCGGGAACGCCCCTTCGCCAAAGGCGAGCGGGTGGCCACCAACGGCAAGAAAGTCCTGCCCTACGCCTCTCCCGAGGAGGTGCGGGTGGCCTACGACCAGGGCGCAGTGCATCTCCAGGCCCGGATCCCGGTGAGGATCGACGGCAAGATTTATCAGACCACGGTGGGCCGGGTGATTCTCCTGGAGATTCTCCCCGAGGGGCTCCCCTTTGACCTGATTAACGGCACCATGACCAAAAAGGAGATCCGCAAGCTCGTCTCGGTGGGCTACCGCACCTGCGGCATCAAGCAGACGGTCATCTTTGCGGACCAACTGAAGAATTTGGGGTACAAGTACGCCACCCAGGCGGGCATCTCCATCTGCATCCAGGACATGGTGATCCCCAGCCGCAAACCGGAAATCCTGGGCCTATCCCAGACCGAAGTGAGCCAGGTGGAGGAACAGTACCAGGAAGGTCTGATCACCGAGGGTGAAAAATACAACAAGGTAGTGGATATCTGGGCCAAGGCCACCGACGAGATCGCCGCCGAGATGATGGCGGAGATGGCCCGGGAGGTGATCACGGTGGAGGAGCCCGATCCTGAGAAGCCGGGTCAGACGATCATCCACCAGGAAGAGGTGGCCTCCTTTAACCCGGTCTTCATGATGGCCGACTCCGGCGCCCGGGGCAGCAAGGACCAGATGCGGCAGCTGGCCGGTATGCGGGGCTTGATGGCCAAACCCTCGGGTGAAATCATCGAAACCCCCATTACCGCCAACTTCCGGGAAGGTCTCACAGTGCTGCAGTACTTCATTTCGACGCACGGCGCCCGGAAAGGTCTGGCGGATACGGCCTTGAAGACCGCCAACTCCGGGTATCTGACCCGGCGGCTGGTGGACGTGGCCCAAGATGCGGTCATCACCGAAGACGACTGCGGCACCATCGACGGCATTTATGTCAAGCCCTTGGTGGAGGGCGGCGAGATCATCGAGCGGGTGGGCGACCGGGTTCTGGGCCGGGTGGCCCTGGAAGACATCATCGACCCCCATACCGGCGAAGTGCTGGTTCCGGCTAACGAAGAGATCGACGAGGACGCCTCCCGGCGCATCGAAGACTCAGGCCTGGGCCAGGACGAAAAGAAGGGTGTGCAGATCCGCTCGGTGCTGACCTGCCAGACGCGGCGGGGGGTGTGCGCCAAGTGCTATGGCCGGGACCTGGGACACGGCACCACGGTGTCCATGGGCGAGGCCATCGGCATCCTGGCGGCCCAGAGCATCGGCGAGCCCGGCACCCAGCTGACCATGCGGACCTTCCACATCGGCGGCACGGCCTCCCGGCGGGTGGAACAGAGCGTCCACGTGGGCCGGGGCAAGGGCGTGGTCCGGTTTGAAAACTTCGTTGATTCCAAGAAAGAAATCCCCTGCCCCATGAAATCCGCGGTTGACCGGAACGGCAACCAGGTAAACCTGAGCCGCCTGGCGGAACTGGTTATCATGACCGACAAGGGCGTAGAGCGGGAACGGTATCCCCTGACCTACGGCGCCCACCTCAATGTAAAAGATGGTGAAGAGGTGCCGGCCGGAAAGATCCTGGCGGATTGGGACCCCTTTACCAACGCCATGCTGACGGAAGTGGGCGGGACCATCAAGTTCGGCGACATCCTCGAAAACATCACGGTGCAGGAAAGGGTCGACCCGGTCACGGGCAAATCCTCCCGCCTGATCATGGAGAGCAAGGATGCGGAACTGCGCCCCCGCATCTCGGTGAAGAACATTGAGGGCCAGACCGCCCGGATTCCCGGGTCTCCGGCCTCGGCCCGCTACTTCATGCCGGTGGGGGCCATCATCATGATCAACGAAGGCGACCAGGTGTTCCCCGGGGACGTCATCGCCAAGATCCCCCGGGAGACCACCAAGACCAAGGACATCACCGGGGGCCTGCCCCGGGTGGCCGAGCTCTTTGAAGTGCGCAAGCCCAAAGAAACCGCCATCATCAGCGAAATCGGCGGGGTGGTGTCGTTCGGCAAGCACGTCAAGGGCAAACGCAAGATCGTGGTCACCCCGGAAGTGGGGAAACCCAAGGAATACCTGATCCCCAAGGGCAAACACGTGGCCGTGGAGGAAGGGGATTATGTGCTGGCCGGCAACCCCCTGATGGACGGTTCCCCCAACCCGCACGACATTCTCAACATCAGCGGTTTGAAGGACCTGGCCCGCTACCTGGTGGACGAAGTCCAGGAAGTATACCGGCTCCAGGGCGTCAAGATCAACGACAAGCACATCGAAGTGATCGTGCGCCAGATGCTCCGGCGCATCAAGGTGGTGACCCCGGGGGACACGGAGTTCCTCATGGGCGAGCAGGTGGAGAAGTGGGTCTTCGAAGAGCGGAACGACCTGGCCATGGCCGCCGGCAAACAGCCGGCCACGGGTGAGCCGCTGCTCTTGGGCATCACCAAGGCCTCGCTGACCACCGAGAGCTGGATCTCGGCGGCCTCCTTCCAGGAGACCACCAAGGTGCTGGCGGACGCCGCGGTGGCCGGGAAGATCGATTATCTCCGGGGCCTGAAGGAAAATGTGATTATGGGACGGCTCATCCCGGCAGGGACGGGTCTGGCCCAGTACCGCAACCTGGATATCATGATGAGCGAGGAAGGGGAGGCAGCCCTGCCGCCGCCGGAATTACTCGAGGTGGAGGCGGAGACGGAGGTTGCGGTCTCGCCTGAACAATAATAGGTTGACAATTGACGGCTCTTTATAATAAAATAATTAATTTTGGTAGCCTTTCAACCAAGCAGTCTTGAGCGGAGCGCGTATGCCTACTATCAACCAGTTGATTCGCAAGGGCCGGGAGGCGCAGAAGAAGCGCACCACGTGTCCGGCCCTGCAAGCCTGTCCCCAAAAACGGGGTGTGTGTGTCCGGGTCTATACCACTACGCCCAAAAAGCCCAATTCGGCTTTGCGCAAGGTGGCCCGGGTGCGCCTCACCAACGGCATCGAGGTGACTACCTATATCCCCGGGGTCGGCCACAACCTCCAGGAGCACTCAGTGGTGCTCATCCGGGGCGGCCGGGTCAAGGATCTGCCCGGGGTGCGCTACCACGTCATCCGTGGCACCCTGGACGCCTCTGGAGTTGCCGACCGGCGGCGGGGACGGTCGAAATACGGGGCCAAGCGGCCTAAGTAAAAAGTTTTCCGTTTTCTGTTTTCAGTTTTCCGTGAGCGGCCGAAGCCAGGGCTATCTCAGTCCGGAAAAGACAGGAAAAAGAAAACGGTAAACGGTAAACGGTAAACGGAAAACGGTAAACGGAGAAAAAAGATGCCCAGAAAAGGCGGAGTGGTCAAGCGGCCTGTTCCCCAAGACCTGAAATACAACGATATCCTGGTGAGCCGGTTCATTAACGGCCTGATGGAGCGGGGCAAGAAGAGCACGGCCCAGTGCATCCTTTACAACGCCATGGAACTTGTGGGTCAGCGGGGCAACGACGATCCCCTGAAGCTCTTTCATCAGGCGGTGGAAAACGTCAAGCCTTTGATCGAAGTGAAATCCCGCCGGGTGGGCGGCGCTACCTATCAGGTTCCCATAGAAGTGCGGGCCGATCGACGCGTCTCCCTGGCCATTCGCTGGATCATCAAACACTCCAAGGCCAGAAGTGAGAAATCCATGGATGGCAAACTGGCCGCCGAGCTCTTGGACGCGGCCAACAACCGGGGCACTTCCATCAAGAAGCGGGAAGACACGCACAAGATGGCTGAGGCTAACAAGGCCTTCGCCCACTATAGATGGTAAAAATAGCGTTTTGGGTTTTTCGTTTTCGGTTTTTGGTGGACAACCAAAGGCCAAGATAAAAAGCCACTAAAAAACGAAAAACTAAAAAACGATAAACGAGTCAATACTTTGTCACGACAGACCCCGCTAGACCGGGTACGGAATATTGGGTTTATGGCCCACATCGACGCCGGTAAAACCACCACCACGGAGCGCATCCTCTTTTACACCGGGGTAACGCACCGCTTGGGCGAAGTGCACGACGGCCAGGCCACGATGGACTGGATGGCCCAGGAACAGGAACGCGGCATCACCATCACCAGTGCTGCCACCACCTGCTACTGGAAGGACCATCGCATCAACATCATCGACACGCCGGGGCACGTGGATTTCACCATTGAAGTGGAGCGCTCCCTCAGGGTGCTCGACGGTGTGGTGGCGGTTTTCGATGCCGTGGGCGGCGTGGAGCCCCAGTCTGAGACCGTGTGGCGCCAGGCCGACCGCTACGGCGTACCCCGGCTGGCCTTCATCAACAAGATGGACCGCGTGGGGGCGGATTTGCCCCGGTGCCTGAAGATGATGCGGGAACGCCTCAAGGCTACCCCGGTGCTCTTACAGCTGCCCATGGGGGAAGAAGACAAGTTTCACGGAGTGATCGACCTCGTCAACCTTAAGGCCTTCGTCTATGACGAGATCGGCAAGGGCGTGGACTTTGAGGTCAAGGAGATCCCCGCGGCTTACGCCGAAGCCGTGGCCGAGGCGAGAACCGAGATTTTAGAGGCCTTGTCCGAAGTGGATGAAGGCATCATGGCGCACTATCTGGCCGACGAACCGGTGGAGGACAGCCTGATCAAGGCGGCGCTCCGGCGGGGCACCAATTCGCTTGAGATCGTGCCGGTACTGTGCGGCTCGGCCTTCAAGAACAAAGGGGTCCAGGCGCTCCTGGACGCGGTGGTGGCTTACCTGCCGTCGCCCCTGGATGTCCCGCCGGTACAGGGGCTGGACGCCAAGGGCAACGTGGTGGACTGTCCGCCGTCGGATGCGGCGCCGTTGGCGGCCCTGGCCTTCAAGCTTTTGAGCGATCCCTTCATCGGGCATCTGACCTTTCTGCGGATTTATTCCGGGGTGATGACTTCGGGGTCCAGCGTGCTCAACGCCACCAAGGGCGTCAAGGAACGCGTCGGACGGCTCCTCAAGATGCACGCCAACAAGCGGGAAGAGATCAACGAGGCCTATGCCGGGGATATCGTGGCCCTGGTGGGGCTCAAGAACACCACCACCGGCGATACCCTATCGGATGAGCGGGACCCCGTGGTGCTGGAGACCTTGCATATTCCGCAGCCGGTCATCGATATTGCCATCGAGCCCGCCACCAAGGCGGACCAGGACAAACTGGGACAGTCTCTGGCCAAGATCGCCGCCGAAGACCCGTCGTTCAGAGTCCACAGCGACACCGACACCGGCCAGACCATCATCTCCGGCATGGGAGAACTCCACCTGGAGATCATCGTCGACCGCCTGATGCGGGAGTTCAAGGTGGATGCCCGGGTGGGCAAGCCCCAGGTGGCCTATCGGGAAACCATCACCGAAGAGGTGGCCAAGGCCGAGGGGAAATTTGTCCGCCAGAGCGGCGGCCGCGGCCAGTACGGCCACGTGCTCCTGAGCCTGAAGCCTCTGCCCACCGGCGAGGGCGTGGTCTTTGTCAACAAAATTGTTGGCGGCTCCATCCCTAAAGAATATGTTGGCCCGGTGGAAAGGGGAATAAGGGAGGCCGCGGCTACGGGCATCCTGGGCTACCCCATGGTAGACCTGGAAATTGCCCTGATCGACGGCTCCTACCACGAAGTGGACTCCTCGGAACGGTCCTTTCTGATTGCCGGTTCCATCGGCTTCAAAGAAGGCGCCAGACGGGCCAAGCCGGTGCTCCTGGAACCCATCATGGACCTGGAAGTGGTGGCCCCGGAAGATTTTGTCGGCGAGGTCATGGGTGAATTGAACGCCCGGCGGGGCCGGGTGACGGGCATGGAAAGCCGGGGGTCAACCCAGATCATTCACGGCCAGGTGCCTCTGGCCACCATGTTCGGCTATGCCACCTCGCTCCGGAGCGCCACCCAGGGCCGGGCCACTTTCACCATGCAGTTCGACCATTACGAACCTGTTTCCGCCTCTTTGGCGGAAGAGATCTTAGGCCGGCGCCAAGCCCGGGCATGATCCAGTAAATTAGGAGGAATTCCTCATGGCCAAGAAGAAGTTTGAGCGCAAGAAGCCGCACGTGAATGTTGGGACGATTGGTCATATCGATCATGGCAAGACGACCTTGACCGCGGCCATCACCAAGCATTTGGCCAAGAAGGG
>JAUSOZ010000093.1 GCA_030655955.1 Deltaproteobacteria bacterium | reverse complement strand
AACCGGACATCTGTTTGTGCTATTGACACCACGTGTAAATTTAATTGATTTTCTTGGATTTTCGTGGTATCGGCCTTATCAATTATTTTCTTAGTACATTTGTATATATTGAAACAGCAATATTCACGAAAGTTCCGTTGGCGCTTGATGGGCAGACTCAGGGAGAAGGGAGCGAGGAGCATGAATTTCGAGGCGATTAAGGCGGCGGTAATGAATCTTGATGCCGGTGAGCAAAGGAGGGTGGTGCTGGAGTTGCTGCCGGAAATCTGGCCCCAAATTGTCGGGGATGATTCGTGCCTCAAGTTGATCAGGAAGTTGGTCGATGAAGAAAGTGTCAGAAGATACCAGCAAGAACACCTGGACCACATCTGAGCTGATGACAGAAGTTGATTGCGGCGTTAAGCCATCTTTATGGATAAACGACCAAAGGAGTGCGAGCAATGGCAGGTCATACTATTCGAGCCCGCTGGGGCCAACCTGTTACGGGCATAGTCGCATGTATCGTTTTCTTCCTCATCGCCTGGTTTATCTGGTTCATTTTTAGCGACCCCCGCGGCCCGGTCGCATCTTTTCCCTACCCCTTTGTCATGTACCTGGCGATGATGATTCTGGTGGGGCTCTGGCAGCATATGTTTATGGGAGATTGGCCGTTTCAGGACCTGCCCCAGCCGGCCCGGGGCATCATCGAAACGGTGGTCAACCTGGCCCTGGTGTGGTTTGTCATTCACGTAGTTTTTTATCGAATTCTCGGGGTCGGCTTCAACTTTTTCAGCCAGGTCAATCTGGAGGCCCTGGCGGCGGCCGGTCAGACGGCGATACCGGAGGTGTGCGGCAAAACGCTTACCCTCCAGGCCCTGACCAACCCCGTGGCCCATTTCGGCGAACGGGCGGTGGTGACTTTTGTCTTGATCGGCTTTTTTTCCTATCCCTTCGTCACCATCCTGTTTGCCAAGTGGCCCATCCGGCCCAGTGATTTGACCCAGCCCCAGGCCGGGCTGGCCGAGTTCGGCTGGTGCAGCCTGCTGACCCTGTTTTTCTTTACCATCTTAATCGTGCCGTTCTGGGGGCTCATCTACGGCAAGGTCTTTGGGACCTCCTACGGCTTAAATTTCCCCTGGTGGGCCGGGATTGCCGGTACCGGCCACGTGCACTGGGTCTTTGGCTGGTGGGAATGGGCCATTATCGTCCTGTTCATGACCCCCAACGTCTGGCGCATGAAACCCTGGTCGGTGATTACCCTGGCCCAGCCCTGGAAGGGACTGATATCGTTCGTTCTTACCATCGGCCTCGGCTACATCCTGGCCCTGATCTGTGTAAAAATTGCCCCCGCCTGGTTACCCATGGAAGACGTCATGCACCATTTGCCGGCCGGGGACAAGGGCATCCCCACCCGGTTTCTGTGGTACCACGCCGCGGAAATCGCCGGGTTCACCCTCATCCCGTTCCTGATTTGGCATCATTATTTTGATGACCTGGCGCCACAGGCCGACAAGGATGCCTGGGGCGCTTTTTGGTTCCGGAGCGTGGGGGTGCTCATCCTGTGCGCCTTGAACTATATCTTCTTCTATTATGTTAATTTTGGGCACTGGGGCCTGGGCAATCACCATATGAGCGGCGGGATCGGAGCCCGGGTGGTGGGCGGCGAGTCCCTCATCTGGAATTTTTGGTGGATCATTCCCCTGCTCTGGAACGAATGGTTTTTCCATAAATGGCCGTTCTATACGGCTGAACATTGATGGATAAGAGCGGGTTCGTTGAGTAGGGGCGGGTTTAAAACCCGCCCCTATTATTTATATCAATGGGTTACCTGGATGATTTGTTTGATTGCACCAGGAACGTGATATAAGTTGCAACGCGGCTTGCCGCATGGCGGGGCCGGATACCGGAGCTTTTAAGGAGAATCAGGCGGGTGGCGGATTGGCAGGCAACCGGTAGCCCCAGGTATTATCGCAGTCCCTTGCTGGCCGGTTTGCCGGAGGTGGTGCACGGATTTTTCACCCGGCAGGGAGGGGTGAGCGCCGGGGCCTATCACAGTCTCAACGTCAGCCTGGCGGTGGGGGACGGCCGGGAGCAGGTGGCCGAAAACCTGGGCCGGATGCGGCAGGCCCTGGGGCTGGAGCGGCTGGCCGGCGCGGCGCAGGTACATGGCGGCCGGGCCGCGGTGATCACCTCCCCGGACCAGGCCGTGCTTCATGACCTCCCGGAGGTGGACATCCTGGTCACCACCGTCCCCGGTCTGGGTCTGCTTATCAAGCAGGCGGACTGCCAGGCGGTGATGTTCTTTGATCCGGTCAACCGGGTGGTGGCCAACGTCCACGCCGGCTGGCGGGGCCAAGTGATCGATATCCTGGGCCAGACGGTACGCCTGCTGCAGTCCAGGTTCGGGACGCGGCCCGCCGACCTCTATGCCGCGGTAGGCCCCAGCCTGGGCCCGTGCTGCGCCGAGTTCAGGAACTTTCGCCGGGAATTTCCCCCGGACCTGTGGACCTACCAGGTGCGGCCCACCTACTTTGACCTCTGGCGGCTCAGCCGGGACCAGCTGGTCGCGGCGGGACTTCTGCCGTCCCGCCTCGACCTGGCCGGCCTCTGCACCCGCTGCGGCACCGACGATTTTTACTCCTATCGCCGGGATAAGATTACCGGCCGCCAGGGGGCCATCATGGCGCTGAAGGCTTAAACCGGCAAAGGCCGACGCCGCGCTCAACACCCGCGGCGCCGGCCGAACCTTGTCTGCGGCTCTGCTGGCACTTGCCCCGGCGCCACCCCTAAAGGCAAAAAAGGCAGACCGGGGTTTGCCTTTACGAGGACTTCTTAGAAATCTTATCTTTCAAATCATTGATGACGCTTTTGCTGGACTGGACAGCCTGATCCACTTGCTGGGGGTATTTATAGCCCACAAAGACGCCGACGGCAAAACCGAGAATGATTAAAAACATCTGAACCTTCCTTTCTTATCCGAATTTAATCTGGTGCGCATGCACAGAAAAGTTTGAGCCTTAGGGCTTTCCGGGCTCAAGTCAGGCTTGCCAGAGCCTCCTGGGCTACCTGGCCCACGGTGGTCTCAAGCAGGCGCCCGCGGTCGTAAAGTTGTACCGGGTGCTCGTCCCCGGTTAAGGCCTGGATGGGGCCGGACGCCGGCTGGTACCGGGCCAGGCCCAGGCCCCAGGCGGCCAGGCCCCGGAGCTGGGGCTCGGGGCTTGTGAGAAAAGGCACAATCTCAGGCAAAACTTCATGGAGAAGGTCCGCCTGAACTTCCGCCAGGCGGCCCACTCCCCAGAGCATGGGCTCCCGGGAGA